>CBHWAL010000299.1:0-6203 GCA_966111495.1 uncultured Achromobacter sp.
CAGCACGACCAGGAACGTGCCGATGACCGAGGGAACAACGACATTGGCGCGCAGGATCATCGTCAGGATGATGGCGGCCACGCTGATCAGGTATATCCAATGAGCGGCAGTGAGCACGACGTCGGATTGCATGCGCTATTCCCCTTGTATGCGTGGCTGTTGGGTCGCCACACTCGGTATACTATATTTCGTTCTAAGGCATACCAATCTAAATATGCACCGCCTAGGGAAACCGATAGTGCTGGATTCAGCCTGATTTTTAGCTGAAAAACAAGGGATTACCCGAAGTTTTGGGGAATTTACGGCCGACGCCTGAATTCCTCGATAGACTATCGTATACAGAAATTACAAAGTCCTCAGGCATGTTGTCTTCCCTGCAATTCCCCGACTTGTGGCACTACGCGGCCATGGCGGCTGTTGTCTTCGGCGCGGCCGTCGCACAAGGCGTGGGCGGCGTGGGGTTTGCAATGTTCGCCGCGCCGGTCGCGGCGATGTTCTTCCCGCAACTGGCGCCCGGTCCGCTCCTGACCCTGGGCGGCTTCATTTCGCTCTTGACCGCCCTGCGCGAGCGCGCCGCGATCGATTGGCCGGCCGTCTCCTATGCCCTGGCCGGGCGCGCCGTCGGCACCCTGATCGCCATCTACGCCATGGCGCGCTTTGCGCCCCAGGCGCTGGGCGTGCTCTTTGCCTGCATGATTCTGGCCGCCGTTGCGCTCAGCGTGGCGGGCCTGAAGTTCTCCGCAACGCCGGGCCGGGTGTCCGGCGCGGGCGTGGCATCGGGGATCATGGGCACGATGACCTCGGTGGGCGCCCCGCCCATCGCCATCGTGCTGCAGCACGCCGCGCCTCCTCGCCTGCGCGCCACGTTGGGCATGGTGCTCTTTCTGGGATCCATTTTTTCGCTTGCCATGCTGGCGCTGGCCAAGCGTTACACGGGCTACCACGCCGGACTGGCGCTCAGCCTGGCGCCCTTTCTGCTGGCCGGTTTTGCGGTCTCCAGCCGGCTGCGCACCCTGCTGCCTCCCCGCGCGGTGCGCGGCGTGCTGCTCGTGGCCTGCGCCATGGGCGCGGGGGGCGTGCTGGTGAAGTCATTCTGGGTGCACTGATGCGGCAAACCGCCAGCGACGGACGGCTACACCCGGTAATACAATGCCGACTATATCCATTACGCCAAACCTGCTCGCCATGACAACCTCCCCCGTCAGCCCGCAAGCCGTCGAGACGCAGCATTCCTCCCCGCTCAAAATCGGCGAGCAGCATCCGCAGTTGTTTGCCGTTATCCGCGACAAGCTGCGCGAACGCATCCTGAGCGGTGAATTCACGCCGGGCGACCGCCTGGTCGAAGGCCGTTTATCCGAGGAAATGGGCGTGTCCCGCATTCCGGTGCGCGAGGCATTACGCGCGCTGGCAGCCGAAGGCCTGGTGACCATCGAGCCGCGCCGCGGCGCGTCCGTGTCAGTGCTATCCGATGCCGTGGCCTACGACATGGTGGAAGTGCGCGCCACGCTGGAAGGCTTGAACGCCAAGCTGGCCGCGCAGCGCCGCGACGAAAAGACGGTGGAGCGCCTGCAGGCATTCTTGCGCGAGGGCACGGAAGCGGCGCGCGACGAGAAGCTGGACAAGTTCCTGGCGCTTAATTCGCAGTTCCACGAGATGCTAGCCACGATCGGCGGCAACGTGGTCCTGACCGACCTGATGCGCTCGCTACGCGACCGCACCGCACTGCTATTTGCGCCCAGCAACATGCGCCGCGCCAAGCAGAACTGGGACGAGCATTCGCAGATTCTGAATGCCGTCATCGCGGGCAACGGCGACCTGGCGGCGCTGCTGGCCAGTCAGCATGTGCATAACGCGGCCAAGGCCTACACCGAAGCGCAACAGCCGCCGCAGCAGGCGTCGGTGGCCTGAGCTCCCGAGCGCCAGAACACTGACGAGCTGCCCCCCCCCCATCAGGCATCAGGTCGTGGCCGTCTCCACCGCCCCCGGGGCCGCGCCGACGACGATGCCCTTGCCGTTCTGCACCACCCACGACACCTTCACGTCGCCATTCACAAACGTCTGGCAGGCCATGCGGTAGCCGGCCTCGAAGTCTTCCGGCCGCAGATGCTTGCGCTCCTTCGGCTTGATGGCGTCGGTGTTTTCCAGCCCCTCTTCGATCCGGCACTTGCAGGTGCCGCACAGGCCGCCCCCGCACTTGAACGGGATGCCGCCCTTTTCCTTGAGCGACACGCGCAGCAGGTTGCTGTTTTCTGGCGCGGAGGCGACCATGCCGCCGTTGGATAGGAACGTGATCTGGACCATATATTCAGTGCTCCGCGGCGCTTGCGCCGGACCGCAGCGTCAGCGTCGACGCCATGCTGCCAAAACGCGTCAGGTGCGCCAGCTCCTTGCGGGCCGCGTCCACTGACGAGAACTTCTCCAGGAACTTGGACGGCACGTGGTTCACCACGTAAGGCGGCGTTTCCTCGGTGACCACCAGCTTGATCTCGCGCGCCAGGCGGGCAATGCTGAACACCGCCAGCGCGCGCCCGTAGAACACGTAGTCATAGGTCTCGATGATGTCGGCGCCGTCGCCCGCCTCGGTGCGGAACACGCCGGGCTTGGAGGTCAGGATCACATAGGTGGATTCGGTCGCCATCATGCCTCCACATCCTGGGACAGCTCGATGTCGCTCGTGAGCCAAAGCTGGCACGCCAGCCGATAGCCCTGGTCGACGCGGTCGCCCAGCTGCTTCTTTTCCTTCCAGTTCACCGGCGGCAGATGCTCGGCCCCGGCGATGATGCGGCACGCGCACTTGGCGCACTTGCCCATGCCGCATTCGTAGCGCAGGTGCGGAAACGGAAACTGCTTGATGCCGGCCCGCACCACCATGTTGGTGTTGTCCTTCACCACATCGGTGTAGGTCTGGCCGCCTTTATGAAACACAACGGTAGGCATGAGGTCTTCGTCCAGGTTCTGCGGTGCGGCAACCGCCCGGGCGAGCCGGGCGCGCAAGCCCAATCAGGCGGCAAGGCCCAGTTCGGGCAGCTTGATCTCGTCCTGCACGTAGTCGGTGTAGAGCGCCGTGGTGTACAGCAGCCGCATCTGCGCGCCGATTTCGCAGATCTTCAGGCAGCGCTGTTGCAGGTCCACCGTGTTGGCGTGTTCCAGCACGATCTGATAGCCGCGTTCGCCGTGGATCTCGTCGGACACGATGTGAAGGTCGAAGAATTCCACTTCCTCGTCGGTGAAGCCGTATTTCTCGCGCAGGGTCGGCGTCTGCTTGCGGTAGATGGACGGCACCTGCGATTCCAGCCCCACCACCAGGCCGGCCACTGCCACGATCGGGTCCTCGCGCATGGCCACCGCATAACACCAGCTTTGCAGCGCGCGGGTCGTGGGCGACATGTTGTCCGGATTGGTGACCCGTTCGCGGGTGGTGCCGCAGGCTTCGGCAAAGCGGATCAGCAGATCGGTGTGGCGGTCGCCGCCGATTTCCTCTTCGTACATGTTGGCCAGCAGGAAATCCTTGGCCTCGGTGTAGGTGTCGGGCGTGCGGGCGTACAGGTAGCCCAGATAGTCGGCGAAGGGGCCGACGTAGTGGTAGTGGTTCTCGGCCCAGCGCGACAGATGCTCGCGGCTCAGCTTGCCTTCGGCCCAGGCAATCGAAAAAGGCGATGCGTTTGCGCTCTTGCCCTTGATCGCGTTTTCCAGCGCCGTGCGGAATTCATCTCGGTTCATCAGTTCTGCCATGACTCGCTCCAGGTCCAGTGGGAGAAATTCCAGGCCTGTGTCAGCCCGGCCATGATGAACATTGTATACCGTCTACTGTTTCGGACCGCTAGGGCAATCCCGAGGTAAGCCGGTTAAAGAGGGACAGTTTCAACGAGATCAAGCACTTGGCGGCCCTGAGGGTAATTGGACCGAGACGCGCCGCAGGCGTACAATGAATACAATTTCAACGCAATACGGAAATACCATGAACACCCGCCACCCGCTGGGCGACGCCCCGATCGGTCAACAACTGCTCACCCACTACGCCCGCCGCGACGAGGTGCGCCACGCGACGCCGCTGTTCCCGTCGTCCTGGGCGGAACTGTTGGCTCCGTTCCGCAATGCCCGTCTGCAACCGCTGCGCGCAGCCGCTCCCGCCGCGCGCACGCAACGCGACGGCACGGTCTGCCAAGCTGGCTGAAGGAAAAGCCGGGAACTGAACGCCCCGGCTTGAAAAGCCCGGGACGCCTTCCCGGGCAGGCGCTACGCCACTAGCGCCTTGCGCGCAGACTGGCCTGCATCCGGGCGTTCTGCAGCGCCACGCTCCGCTGACGGCGGGCGTTGCCGCCCGCGAGCACCAGTACGATGGCAAAGCCCACGGTGTAGGCCAGCACGTCCCACCAGTCCGGCACGCTGCCGAACACGACGCGCAACACCGGCTGCTCGATGCGCCAGCCGAAGTGCCGGGCCAGGTACTGGCCCAGCTCGACCGCATAGCCGGTGAACAGCGCCGCCAGAGCCAGCGGCAGCACGCCCGCGCGGACGAAGCTGCGGTACAGCAGATAGGCCCAGCCCACCGCCACCACGTCACCCACGAAACCACGCAGAAGGGGATAGGGCGCGCCCACGGTGGCGATCAGCGCCAGCACGGCAGTCACGGCAAGCAGGGCGGCGAACGCGCGCCCGTTGAAAGTCAGGGTCATTGAATCAGCAAACGTAAATAGTGAAACAGGGAGGGCCGTGGCGGCGTGCGCAGCGGCTCTGCAACGGTCCGCGCAGTCGACTGAAGCCGACTGAAGCCGCCCAACGATCCGCACAAACAGCGGCGCATCGCCCGCGCCCCGGCCAGTAACAAGGCAAGCGCGCAGGTTACCGGAAAAGCGCGGGCCGCCCTCCTCGGCCGCCTGCCTTGGGCGTACCATTGAGCGACCCCGACCCAGCCCAGAACGGGCGCGATCCTCGCGTCCGGCCACGTTCCCATGCTGCAGCCCGTTTCGGCTTCGACCGATCTGCCGGCGGCCCCTCCGGCCGCGCCCGCGCCTGTCCTTCAGGTCAGCACGCTTTCCCCCCTCGCCTTTCCCGCCTTTCGCATCATCTGGATCGCCAACCTGTTTGCCAACCTGGGCACCTGGGCGCAATCCGTGGCCGCCGCGTGGGTTATCACCACGGAGCAGAGCAGTCCGCTGATGGTCGCGATGATCCAGGTGGCGGCGGCGTTTCCGCTGGTCGCGCTGTCGATCCTGACCGGGGTGCTGGCCGACAACCACGACCGGCGCAAGGTGATGCTGGCAGGCATGCTGCTGGAGCTGGCGGGCGGCGTCTTCATCACCATCCTGGCCTTCGCGGGATTGCTGCATCCCATCACGCTGATCGCATCCGTGTTTTGCATCGCCATCGGCAGCGCGGTCGTCACGCCGGCGTGGCAGGCCGCCGTGGGCGAACAGGTGCCGCGCGAGCACGTCGGAAGCGCCGTGCTGCTGAACAGCGTCAACTTCAATGTGGCGCGGGCGGTGGGGCCGGCCATCGGCGGCCTGCTGCTGGGCGCATTGGGCACGTCCTGGGTCTTTCTGCTGAACTGCTTCTGCTACGCCGGCCTGATCTGGGCGATCTGGCGCTGGAAGCGCGACCTGCCCGTACGCCGGCTGCCGCCCGAAGGCCTCTTCGAAGGCGTGGTCGCCGCGCTGCGCTACACGCAGCATTCGACCGTGACGCGCGTGGTGATGCTGCGCTCGTTCGCCTTCGGCCTGTCGGCCAGTGCGTTGTGGGCACTGCTGCCGCTCCTGGCGCACGAGCACGAAAGCGGCAGCGCGCTGCTGTACGGCTACATGCTCGGCGCGCTGGGCGTGGGCGCCATCCTGGGCAGCGTGCTGGTGCGCCGCGCGCGCGCCGCGTGGGGATCCGGCGGCCTGATCAGCGTGGCCGCAGCTCTCCTGGCCGCCTGCCTGCTGGCGCTGGGCATGACCGATACGCTGTGGGTCGCGTTTCCGGCGCTGCTGCTGTCGGGCGGCTGCTGGATCGGCGTGCTGGCCACCTACAACACGACCGTGCAGTTGCTGGTGCCGGACTGGGTCAAGGCGCGCGCGCTCGCGCTGTACCAGACCGCGATCTTTGGCGGCCTGGCGGCGGGCTCGTTCATGTGGGGCCATTTCGCGGGCACGATGGGCGTGTCCGGCGCGATGTCGGCCGCCGGCGTCGTGCTGGGCGTCACCGTGGCGCTGCTGTACCGCTCG
>CBHWAL010000300.1:0-6200 GCA_966111495.1 uncultured Achromobacter sp.
TCAAACGGTCTGGGGGCCCACAACTTTGGCGGCCCGCACCACGTGGTGTTCGACCGCCCCGGGAAGGGGGCAGCGGCGTTGTGTGCAGCGGCGCTTTGACCGGCAGCGATCAAGCGCCCCGGGCGGACTTCCGTGCGATCAGGGGCACTTTGGCGCCGCGGCGCTGGCCAGTTCGTCGATCGGGTCCAGATCCGGCTGGCGGGTCAGGTTGTAGTTCAGGTTGGGCGTCTGGCCGCCGATGGAGCGCACGCGCAGCACGTTATTGGCCGCGACCAGGAATTCCACGCGGACATTGCCTTGGCCGTCCATCAGGATGACGCGCGGCGGACGTTCGTCGGTGGCGTCCCAGCAGCCTTGCTCGGAAACGGGCGGGCCCTTCTTGGGATCGTTGTCCAGGTAGGCGGTGCGGCCGCGCCACCGGCCATTGGGCGCCAGCGTCAGCGTCACGCGCTGGGCCGTGCACTGCATGGCAGGCGAAAAACACGGCAGCGTGCCCATGTAGGTCTGGGGCTGGGGCACGAGGCTGTGGGTGATGCCGTTGGCCGCCGGGACGGGGGCTGCGGGGGCGGGCGCCGAGCCGCCGGAGCCACCTTCGGCGCCTTCCGGCACGGCTTGGCCGTCTTCGGTGGTCTGACCGGCGGCAACGGCTTGCTGGTTCTGGTTCTGCTGGCGGCGTGCGTCGGGCTTGAGCTCGATCTGCACTTGCGACGGGGCGCGGATGACGGTGCGGTAGCCAGCGCCCGAACCTTGGTACTGCGCGTCGGTCACGGTGCTTTCGGGCGGCAGGTCGTAATAGCCTTCGGCTTTCTGTTTGGCGCAGCCGGTTGCGGCGATCACGGTGCCCGCTAGCAGCAGCCCCATGACGCTGAGTTTGCGGGAGCGGGAAACGATGTCTACGCGCGCGACCATGGCAGCTTATCCGTGAATTGAGTCTGTCTCCGATTTTACGCACTTATGCGAAGATTCGATACGTTCCCCTTAGTCGTTCCCGGGCATCCGGGCACTTTATGCACAAATTACGACAGGGCCGCGCGCGGCTCTTCATTCCTTGCGCCATCGCCCGCCAGTCGGATGGGCTGGTACGCCCGCGCCCTGAGGGGCGGTGACGCCAATGTGGCAAGTCTTTGATCTACCTCTGGGCGTCTTCGTTGGCGTGGCGGCGCTGGCCGGACTGTTCGCCGGCAACTGGCTGACGGTGCTGACGCATCGGCTGCCGCGCATGATGGAGCGCGAATGGCAGGCGCAGTGCCTGGACGCCGCCGGCAAGCCGCGGCCCGCTGGCCACTATGGCCTGCTGTCGCCTGCTTCGCACTGTCCCGCCTGCGAGGCGCCCATTGAAAGAATGGCGCGGATTCCGGTGCTCGGCTGGCTGCTGCTGCGCGGCCGGTGCGCGGCCTGCCATGCGCCCATCGGCTGGCGCTATCCCGTCATTGAACTCCTGACCGGCGCGCTGTTCGCGGCCTGCGCGCTGCGCTTCGGCGCGACGCCGATCGCGGTGGCGGCCATGGGCCTGTCGGCCATGCTGGTGGCGCTGGCATGGATCGACTTCGAAACGACGCTGCTGCCCGATGTCCTGACCCAGCCCCTGGTGTGGGCGGGCCTGCTGGTGAACCTGTTCGACGCGTTCACCAGCGTGCAGACGGCGGTGGTTGGCGCGGTGGCGGGGTATCTGTTCCTGTGGGTTATCTTTCATGTGTTCCGCCTGCTGACCGGGCGCGAAGGCATGGGGCAGGGCGACTTCAAGCTGCTGGCCGCGCTGGGCGCGTGGTTCGGCGTCGAGGCCTTGCCGATGCTGCTGCTCAGCGCGTCGCTGGTGGGCGTGCTGATCGGCGGGGCGCTGACGCTCACCGGCCGCGCCAGCCGCGGGCAGCCCTTGCCCTTCGGCCCATATCTGGCGCTGGCCGGGCTGGTCATGCTGCTGCTGGGCGGCGAGCAAGGCCTGTTGCACTTCATGAATTAGGCGCCGCACCCGCAACGGCGATCAAGCAAGACACAAAGGAAAGGCAGCATGTTCAAGATAGGTCTGACGGGCGGCATCGGCTCGGGCAAGTCCCGCGTGGCGGACATGCTGGCCGAGTGGGGCGCGGCGCTGGTCGACACCGACGAGATCGCGCGATCGCTCACCGCCGCCGGCGGCGCCGCGATGCCCGCGATCGAACGCGAATTCGGACCGCAGGCGCTGACGCCCGACGGCGCGCTGGATCGCGCGTGGATGCGCACCCAGGCATTCGCCGATCCGCAAGTGCGGCTGCGGCTGGAGGCCGTGCTGCATCCGGTCATCGGCCGCGAAACGGAACGCCAGGCGGCGGCCGCGCGCGGATCGTATCTGGTCTTTGTGGTGCCGCTATTGGTTGAGTCCCTGGACCGTTGGCGTGACCGCGTGGATCGTATCTGCGTAGTCGATTGCGATCCCGAAACGCAGGTGGCCCGCGTGCAGCAGCGCAGCGGGCTGACGGAGCCGGACATCCGGCGTATCATGGCGGCACAGGCTGCGCGGGCACGCCGGTTGGAGGTCGCGGACGACGTCATACTCAACGACGCGGCGACAACGCCGGAACAGTTGCGCGCGCGGGCATTGACCTTGCATGACCGCTGGCTGGCGCTGGCGACCACGACGGGCCGGTAAGCCAGCGGCTGCCGGCACCCCTGAAAATTCTTGGCCCGCCGGCCAACCACTTGATAGGGCCTGTAAAAAAGCGTGATCGTTTACGAATACCCCTTCAACGAGCGCATCCGTGCTTATCTGCGGCTGGAATACCTGTTCGACAGGCTCTTCTTCTTTGTTCGCGAGGGGGATTCACGCCAGCATCAGGTTGCCGTCACCTCCCTATTCGATCTGCTCGACGCGTGCGAACGCACCGACGTGAAAGGCGCGGTCCTGCAAGACCTCGAACGCCAGCGTCTTGCACTGGTCGGGCTGCGGGACCACCCCGGCGTTGCGCAGGATGCGCTGGAAGGCATGCTGCGCGAAATGGAAAAGGTGGCCAGCGCGCTGGCTGCACCCGGCAAGACCGGCCAGTCGCTGCGCGAAAACGAATGGCTGACCAGTCTGCGCGGCCGCCTGTCGGTGCCCGGCAGCGCCACGCAGGTCGACATGCCTTCGTACTATGCCTGGCAGAACAAGCCTGAAGCCTCGCGCTGCGCGGACCTGCAGGCCTGGGTTTCGCCCTTCATTCCCCTTTACGACGGCCTGACCCTGGCGCTGCGCCTGTTGCGCGAGTCCGGGCGCAAGACCGACATCGTTGCCGAGCAGGGCGCTTATCAGCAGATGCTGGGCGGCAAGCAGTTCCAGCTCCTGCGTGTCTGGGTGGACCCCACGCACGGCGTCTTTCCCGAGATCAGCGCCAATAAGTACATGATCTGGATACGTTTTTCCACCCAAGACGGAGAATTCAAGCCCCAGCAGGTGGCGCGCGACGTGTCGTTCCAGATGACCCTCTGCAGCTCCTAGCCTGAAGTTACGCAGGGTTTCGCTGCCCGGAATCCTGTTGCGGGTCGTTTCAGCATGACGGTGATCAGGGCCGAAACCGGGACGGTCTAGTAGACAATACGGCTTTCCTTCCGAGTGTGCCGGAACCGTCTCCATGTCCGATAGCCGTCCTGTATCCCCACCCTCCCGCTGGAGCCGACGCCGCATAGTCGGCTTGGGTCTGCTGTTGATTGCCGTTGCGGCGATCGCCTGGGTGGTGCTGCGGCCCGCGGCCAAGCAGGGCGGTCCCGGCGGACGGGCGGGCGGGCGGCCCCCGATGGCGGCCAATTTGCCCGTGCCGGTGCGGATTGCCACCGCCGCCCAGCAGGACATCGACATCTTCCTGCGCTCGCTGGGCACCGTCACCGCCTACAACACCGTCATCGTCCGAAGCCGCGTCAGCGGCGAACTGGTCGACGTCGCCTTCCAGGAAGGCCAGCAGGTCAAGGCTGGCGACCTGCTCGCGCAGGTGGACCCGCGTGCGTTCCAGGTGGCCCTGGACCAGGCGCGCGGCACGCAGATGCAGAACCTTGCTCAGCTTGAAAACGCCCGCCGCGACCTGCAACGCTATCAGGCTCTCTTCAAGCAGGATTCCATCGCCCGCCAGCAGGTCGACACGCAGGCCGCGCTGGTGCGCCAGTACGAAGGCACGGTCAAGAGCGACCAGGCCAATGTCGACAATGCCAAGCTGCAACTCGATTACGCGCGCATCACCGCGCCGATCAGCGGCCGTCTGGGTCTGCGCCAGGTCGACCGAGGCAATCTGGTGTCCAGCTCGGACACCAACGGTCTTGTCGTCATCACCCAGACCCAGCCTATTTCCGTCGTCTTCACCCTGCCCGAAACGCAGTTGCCCGAAGTGCGCGCGGAACTGGCGGCCGGCAAGACGCTGGCGGTCGACGCCTATGACCGCGCCGACACCCGCCGCATCGCAACCGGCAAGCTCGAGACGCTGGACAACCAGATCGACGTGACCACCGGCACGCTCAAGCTCAAGGCCCGGTTCGACAACGCCGACGATGCGCTTTTCCCCAATCAGTTCGTCAACGTTCGCCTGCACGTGCTGACCCGCAAGGACGTGACCGCCATTCCGACGGCGGCGGTCCAGCAGGGCTCGGCCGGCGCGTTTGTCTTCCTGGTGCAGGACGACAACACAATTGCGGTGCGCCAGGTGAAGCTGGGCGCCATCAACAGCGGCATGGTCGCCGTCAACGAAGGCTTGAAGCCGGGCGATCGCGTGGTCACCGAAGGCACCGACCGCCTGCGCGCCGGCGCCAAGGTCGAAATCCTGGGCGGCGCCGAAGTCATTCCCGCCGCCCGCGACAAGACGCTTGGCGCGGGGGCGCCGGCCGGCACCACGCCCGCGTCCAAGTAAGCCGAGATCGCCGTGAGCCCGTCGCGCCTCTTCATCCTGCGCCCCGTGGCCACCACCCTGTCGATGGTGGCCATCCTGATCGCGGGCCTCATCGCCTACCGTTTCCTGCCGGTTTCGGCGCTGCCCGAAGTCGACTACCCAACCATCCAGGTCGTGACGCTGTACCCCGGGGCCAGCCCCGACGTCATGACGTCGCTGGTCACATCGCCCTTGGAGCGGCAGTTCGGCCAGATGCCCGGCCTGAACCAGATGTCGTCCACCAGTTCGGGCGGCGCCTCGGTCATCACCCTGCAATTCAATCTGACGCTGCCGCTGGACGTGGCCGAGCAGCAGGTGCAAGCGGCCATCAACGCGGCCTCGAACCTGCTGCCGTCCGACCTGCCGGTGCCGCCCACCTATAACAAGGTCAACCCGGCCGACGCGGCGGTGCTGACGCTGGCGATCACGTCGCCCACCATGCCGCTGCCGCAGGTGCGCGACCTGGTCGATACGCGCGTGGCGCAGCGGCTGTCGCAGATTCCCGGCGTGGGCCTGGTCAGCGTGGCGGGCGGGCAGCGTCCGGCGGTGCGGGTCCAGGTGAACCCGCAAGCGCTCGCGGCCAACGGCCTGTCGCTGTCGGACCTGCGCACCGCCATCGTCGGCGCCAACGTCAACCAGCCCAAGGGCAACCTCGACGGCCCGCAGCGTTCCACCACCATCAACGCCAACGACCAGCTCAAGTCGCCTACCGACTACAACAGCCTGATCATCGCGTACAAGAACGGCGCGCCGCTGCGGCTGGCCGACGTGGCGCGCGCGGTCGAAGGCGCCGAAGACACCCGCCAGGCAGCGTGGGCCGGCGACAAGCCCGCCATCCTGCTGAACATCCAGCGCCAGCCCGGCGCCAACGTGATCGACGTGGTCGACCGCATCCAGGCGCTGATGCCGCAATTGCGCGCGGCGCTACCCGCCACGCTGGACGTGGCAGTGGTGTCGGACCGCACCCAGACCATCCGCGATTCCGTCGCCGACGTGCAGTTTGAAATGCTGCTGGCCGTGGGGCTGGTGGTCATGGTTACGTTCGTCTTCCTGCGCAGCATGACGGCCACGCTGATTCCCAGCGTCGTCGTGCCGCTGTCGCTGGTGGGCACGTTCGGGATCATGTATTTGTCCGGGTTCTCGATCAACAACCTGACGCTGATGGCGCTGACCATCGCCACGGGCTTCGTCGTGGACGACGCCATTGTCATGATCGAGAACATTGCCCGTCACATCGAAGAGGGCGAAAAGCCGATGCAGGCCGCGCTGAAGGGCGCGTCGCAGATCGGCTTCACGCTGATCTCGCTGACCCTGTCGCTGATTGCCGTGCTGATCCCG
>CBHWAL010000301.1:0-6186 GCA_966111495.1 uncultured Achromobacter sp.
GCTGCGGGCACCGAACGCTCATAGACGTCCCAGATCAGCACGCTGGTGTAGACAATGGCGATGTCCAATCCCAGCAGTCCAATCATGCTCTGGAACATCTTCTGATAAAAGCGGCGGTACACCAGCCATTCCAGGATCAGGCTTAGCGAGGCGACCGTCAGTGCTGCCAGCACGATGGCCACCACGTATGGCAGCTTAAATTCGCCGAAGTAGTAGAACAGGGCGTAGCCGCCCAGCATGGCGAAACTGCCATGGGCGAAGTTGACGACTTTCATGATGCCGAACAACAGCGTGAAGCCGAGCGCGATCAGCACATAGATCGCGCTCAGGCTCAAGCCATTGATCAGCACCTGCATCAGCACAGGTGCGGAGAACATGAGCATTCCTCGAAACGGGACGGGCTTATTCCTTGACCGGAAACAGAGATGTCAGGGCATGCGGCTTGCCGTTCTTGATCTCGGTGATCCAGAACTTGTTCAGCAATTGATGGTTGACGCCGTAAGCGCGGTCGCCGCCCCAGACCACCGGGCCGTAGATGCCGGCGTCAAAGCCGCTGATGCTCTCCATCGCCTTGCGTACCTTATCCGTGTCGCTGACCGTTCCCGCTTCTTCGATGGCCTTGAAGAGAATCCGCGCCGAGTTGTACCAACCGGGCGTCTGGGCATTGATGACGCCGCTCCAGCGTTTCTTGTAGTTTTCGACGAACTTCCTGGCGGCGGGTTCGTTGAAGTCGAAGACGTCATAGGACATGAAGCCTTCGGCCAGGGGGCCGGCGATGTCGGCGACCTCATCGATACCAGGGCCGCCCACCTGCCAGATGATGCCCTTGTAGCCTATCTGTCGTGCCTGTTTGACAAGCAGGCCGGCCTCGCCCGGCGCGTTCAGATTCAGGTCCAGCACATCGGTATCCTGGGCCATCATGCGCATCAAGAGCGGCGTGAATTCTTTGGAGCCGCGCTCATAGCCCTCCGACCACACGCTATAGCCGGCGTCTTTATAGGCCTGGCCCAGCGTGGGCATCACGACTTGCCCGGTGGCGTCATTGGGCACAATCAAGGCCACTTTCCTGGCTTCTGGACGGTTCTCCTTCAGCCACTTCACCATGGCCGGGCCGAACTCGACATTGCTGTTCATCGTGCGGAAGTTGTAGCCGTCCTTGCCGTTCTGCTTGAGGATGTCCGGCGCATAGCCATTGGACAGCATGATGACGTGGCCCTGATTGACGATGGGAACGGCCGCCATGACCGAGGGGGTGCCAATGGGCCCGACGATGAATTTGACCTTGTCGTAATTGACCAGCCGTTCGGCGGCCGTGCGCCCGCCAGTGGCGCTGTACTTGTCGTCATACATCAGCAGTTCGGGCTTATAGGTCTTGCCGCCCACCTTGAGGCCGCCTTGCGCGTTGACTTCGTCGATCGCCATCTGCACGCCGCGCTGCACCGCCAAGCCCCACGCAGTGCCTCCACCCGACAGCGGCCCGATACCGCCTATCTTCAGTGTCTCCTGGGCGTTGGTGCCCAGGCTCAATGCACTCAAGGCCAGTGTGGCCAGGATATGTTTCGCTTTCATTGGTATTCCCCTTGTAGTCGTACTGCAGTGGACTGGATTCACGAGGCAGGCAGCGGCTGCAGCGCCTCGGTCACAAAGCGGGCGACGGCGAGCAGGCGCGTGTCCTGGCCATAGGGGCCAATGAGCTGCGCGCCCACTGGCAGGCCGCCCGGGCCGATTTCCAGCGGAAAGGAGATGCAGGGCAAATGCAGCAAGGTCCAGATCGCGCCATATCGGGGCGAGCCGGCAGACTGGTGGCCGGCTTCTGCTTCGCCTTCGGCGGCGGGATACAGCAGCACGTCGTAATCGTTGAACAACCGGCGCGCACGGGCGCGCAGCCGCGCGGCCTGTTGCAGCATGAGGGTGTATTCGTCCAGACCGATTTCGGTGTTGAGCCGGGCAACCAGGCGCGGGCTCAGGCGATCCGCGTGTTGCAGGCGTTCCTGTGCCAGGGACAGGCGAGCCTCAAAGGCAAAGATGCGCAACTGAAGCGCTTCCAGCGCTTCGAACTCGTCCGGCAGCCAGAAGCGTTCAACGGTGCAGCCCTTGCCTTGCAGTATGGCGGCGGCGCGCTCGATGGCGGCCAGCGTTGCCGCTTGCGCATAGTCCCATTGGCGGGACAGGCAGAGCCCCACGCGCGGGCGTGCGCCCGTCGCGGCCATGACGTCGCGCGCCGCATGCAGGCCCAGGGTGAAGAACGCCGCGTCGGCCACATCGCGAACGATCACCCCGACCGTGTCTTGCGAGGGGCTCAAGGCCTTCATGCCGGCTGAGGCGATCAGGCCGAAGCTGGGTTTGAAGCCTACTACGCCGCAGTAGATGGCAGGCCGGACAATGGAAGCGGTGGTCTGAGTGCCGAAGGCAACCGGCACCATGCCATCCGCGACTGCGGCGGCCGAACCGCTGGAGGAACCGCCAGGCGTATGGCTCACGCGCAGCGGATTGGCGGCGCGGCTGGGCGTTTGCGTGGCGAATTCGCCTGTGGCGACTTTGCCCAGAAGCATCGCGCCATGATGGCGGGCCATGGCGATGCAGCTGGCATCGGTGGACGGGCGATGGCCTTGATAGATGGGTGAGCCGTACTCGGTTGGATAGTCAGCCGAGTCGAAGATGTCTTTGGCGGCGAACGGCACGCCACGCAACGGCACGCCGGTCAGACGCGTGACACGCCGGGCTTCTGCCAAGACGCGCTCGGGGTCATGCGCCACAAAGGCCTGTATCTCGTCGTTGCGCTCGGCGATACGGTCCAGGCAGGCCCGCGCCACCGCTTCAGGGGTGGTGTCGCCGCGGGCGATGGCGGCGGCCATTTCGCAGGCCGTCCATTGATTCAAAGGCTTCACAGTGAGATCCGTTGTGGGCTACGTCACTGAGAACTTTATGGTTGGCCAATTGGTATGTCTAATACAATAAAAAACAGCAATTAAGATGAAAATTGACCTAATGGTCGGGGTAAACCATGTCCTTGGTTTCACGCGCGCTGCGTGCGTTTGTAGTGGTGGCCGAAGAGCTGCACTTTGGCCGGGCGGCAGTCAGGCTCAATCTCAGCCAGCCGCCGCTTAGCCAGTTGATACGCCAATTTGAGGCCCAGGTCGGCACCGAGCTGTTCGTGCGGTCCACCCGGTCCGTCAAGTTGACCAAGGCGGGGGAAGTGCTCTTGCTGCGCGCGCGGCGTTTACTCGACGAGAATGATGCCGCCGTGCATGCTGCGCGGCGTGCGGGCAGCGGTGATGCCGGGCGGCTGGCGGTGGGTTTTGTCAGCACTGCGGCTTATCAGGTCTTGCCGCGTGTGTTGGCGAAGTACCGCGCGGAGTATCCGGACGTTGAATTGGTGCTGGAAAATGCGCTAACTAGCGAGCTGACGGAACAGTTGATGGCAAATACCATCGACCTGGCGATCTTTCGCCGCTTGCCGCGCTCGGTCGAGCCCGATCTCGTGTTTGAGCGGGTGCATCGCGAGAAGATGATCCTGGCCTTGCCGCCGAGACATCCGCTGACACGTTATGAACGCGTGTCGATGGCGCGTCTTGACGGTCAGGATGTGGTCGGGTTTAAACGTGAGGCGTCTTCGTACTTCAATGCCGTGCAGACGCGATTGTTCCGGGATCACAATGTGCGGCCGCATATCGTGTACGAGAGTGTTCTGCCGACCTTGCTGGCGCTGGTGGAAGGCGGAATGGGGGTGGCCCTGGTGCCGGAATCGGCGGCGACGCTGCGTATTAATGGGGTCGAGTATCGGCCGCTGACGGGGCAGCAAAATGCCTTCGATGTGGACCTTTACTGTGCTCGTCGCCCCGACAATGTCAACCCTACGGCAGAGGCCTTCGCCCGCATTTTGCGGGGATCAAATAAGAGCTTGCCCGCCGGTTCTGAGGCTAAAACGAAGTGACCGCGATTGATGGATGCGTTGAGAAGAAAGCCATCACAAGCAAGCGGTCAGATCGCAGCGGAAGGCGGCAGGTACGCGCCCTGCGTCTGCGCATACGCCTGTTGCGAGGCCAGATAGGCGTCGCGCGACGGGATCAGGTGATCGCGGCACACCGCCATCAGCGCATCGCGGTCGCCGTCGCGCAGCGCCTGGATCATCGTCCAGTGTTCCTGGCGCGCGCGTTCGCGATGGCCGGCCGTCACCAGCGAGCCGAAGCGGATCGGATGGGTGCGGCGCGCGTATTCCTCGATGGCCTGGCCCAGCACCGCGTTGTCCAGCAGCCCCACGAATTCACGATGAAAGCGCTGGTTGCTGCGGAACACGCGGCGCGCGTCGCCGGCGGCGACGGCGGCATCGTGTTCGCGCTGCACCATCACCAGCGCCGCCAGCCGAGCCTCGGACACGGGCAGTGGCATCTGGCGGGCGGCGTGCACTTCCAGCACTTCTCGCAAGGCATACAGCTCCATCACCTCGCGCACGGAAAATGCGCGCACCACCGCGCCGATGTTGCGCTTTTTCTCGACCACGCCCAGCAGTTCCAGGTCGACCAGCACCTGGCGCACGGCGTGCCGCTTCATGCCAAAGCGCGCCATCAGCTCGTCCTCGGTCAGGCGCTCGCGCGGATGCAGCCGGCCAAAGACGATGTCTTCTTCCAGCGCGGCCACCGCTGCCTGGACGGCGTCGGGGGCGGGTTCCTGCAAGGCGGCGGGCGTGATGGCGTTCATGGTGGAGCGAGGGGGTTACTTCTTGGGGACCGTGTCGTTCGTGACGCCGGCTCGCAGGAAGTCGAAGTCGACGCCCTGGTCGGCCTGCGTGACGGTCTGCAGGAACAGCTTGCGGTAGCCGCGGTCGGCAACGGGGCGGGTGATGGGCTGGGCGGCGGCGCGGCGCGCCAGCTCGGCGTCGTCGACCAGCAGCGCGATTTCGCGCTGGGCCACCGACAGGCGGATGCGGTCGCCATTCTGCACATAGGCCAGCGGGCCGCCGATGGCGGCTTCCGGCGTGACGTGCAGCACGATGGTGCCGGCCGCGGTGCCGCTCATGCGGCCGTCCGAGATCCGGACCATGTCCTTGACGCCCGCGCGCGCCAGCTTCTTGGGAATGGGCATGTAGCCGGCTTCGGGCATGCCCGGCGCGCCGGTGGGGCCGATGCGCTTGAGCACCAGGATGTCGTCGGCCGTCACGTCCAGCGCGTCGTCGTCGATGCGGCGCGCCATGTCCTCGGCGTCCTCGAACACCACGGCGCGGCCTTCGTGCTCCATCAGCTTGGGGTTGGCTGCGGATTGCTTGATGATGGCGCCGCCAGGCGCGAGGTTGCCGCGCAGCACGGCCAGGCCGCCGACCGGATAGATCGGCGCGTCGGCCGTGCGGATGACGTCCTGCTTGAAAGGCGGCGGGGCGTCGTCCAGTTCTTCGCGCAGCGTACGGCCGGACACGGTGAGCACGTCCAGATGCAGGAACGGGCGCAGCTCGCGCAGCAGCGCGGGCATGCCGCCCGCATCGTGGAAGTCTTCCATATAGTGCTGGCCCGACGGCTTCAGGTCGACGAGCACGGGTGTCTCGCGGCTGATGCGGTCCAGGCCGGCCAGGTCGATGTCGATGCCCAGGCGGCCGGCGATAGCGGTCAGGTGGACGATGCCGTTGGTCGACCCGCCGATGGCGAGCAGCACGCGCAGGGCGTTTTCGATCGACTTGCCGGTCAGGATGCGGTCCGGGGTCAGGCGCGAGGCCGCCATGGCGACGGCGGTGGCGCCGGTGTGTTCGGCCACGCGGACGCGGTCGGCGGTGACGGCCGGGGCGGACGCGCCGCCCGACACCATCATGCCCAAGGCCTCGGTGATGCAGGCCATGGTGCTGGCCGTGCCCATGACGGAACAGGTGCCCACGCTGGCGACCAACTGGTTGTTCACATCGGCGATCTCGACGGCGTCGATCTCTTCGGCGCGGTAGCGGCCCCAGTAGCGGCGGCAATCGGTGCAGGCGCCCACGCGCTCGCCGCGGTGCGAGCCCGTCAGCATCGAGCCGGTGACGAGCTGGATGGCGGGCACGCCGGCGGAGGCGGCACCCATCAACTGCGCGGGCACCGTCTTGTCGCAGCCGCCGATCAGCACGACGGCGTCCATCGGCTGCGCGCGGATCATCTCCTCGGTGTCCATGGACATGAGGTTGCGCAGGTACATGCTGGTGGGCTGCGAGAAGCTCTCGTGCACCGA
>CBHWAL010000302.1:0-6181 GCA_966111495.1 uncultured Achromobacter sp.
TCGATGCGCGCTTCTGCCGCTTGTGGGAGTTCTACCTGGCCTACTGCGAAGGCGGCTTTCGCGAGCGCTCCATTGGTGTCGCGCACCTGCTGCTGACGCATCCGCAAGCGCGCGCCGAGGGCGGCCGCTGGGTGCGGGAGGCATCATGACGATCTGGCAGCAATGGATCTGCATCGCGGTCGTCATGATCGCCGTCATGGCCCTGGCGTGGGGCTGGCAGCGGCGCCGCGCCAACGCGGGCATCGTCGACGTGGTGTGGGCCTTGGGCATGGGCGCTGCCGCCTGGCTGATCGCCGCCACCGGCGAGGGCAGCCTGGCCGCCCGGCTCTCCCTCGCGGTGATGGCGGGCGTCTGGTCGCTGCGGCTGGCGTGGCATCTGTGGCGCCGCGTGCGCGCCGGCGAAGACGGCCGTTATCGCGCCCTGCGCGAACACTGGCAGGGTCACCAGGGCAAGTTCTTCGGCCTGTTCATGTTCCAGGCCGGGCTGGTGATGCTGTTCTGCCTTCCCTTCCTGGCGGCAGGTGCGAGCCCGGCGCAAGGCTGGCCCGTGGCGCTGGGCCTGCTGATCTGGCTGGCCGCCCTGTCGGGCGAGGTGATTGCCGACCGCCAGCTCGACCGCTTCCGCGACAACCCCAATCATCGTGGCCTGACCTGCCGGCGCGGCGTGTGGCGCTATTCGCGGCATCCGAACTATTTCTTCGAGTGGTGCCACTGGTTCGCCTACGTCGCCCTGGCATGGGGATCACCGCTGGCGTGGATGGCCTGGCTGGGGCCGGTGCTGATGTATGTGTTCCTGCGCTGGATCAGCGGCATTCCGTTTACCGAGCAACAGGCGCTGCGCACGCGCGGCGACGACTATCGCGACTACCAACGCCGCACGCCGGCGTTCTTTCCCTGGTTCCCGAAATCCTGACGAGGCATGCCATGACGACCGCCATTCTGCACGACACTGCGTTGCCTGCCGACCGCCCCGCGCCCGGCCTGCTCGGCCTGGCCGAGCGTGGCCTGCTGCCCGATGCGTTGCTGCGCCTGGGCATGCGGCGCCTCTGCGCCGAGCGTCTGGCGCAGGAATACGCCGGCGGCATCGAGGCATGGACCGAGCGCGACCGCCAGCTTATCGCCGGCCTGCGCACTAGCGCCGTCGCCATTCATACCGACGCCGCAAATGCCCAGCACTACGAATTGCCGGCCGCGTTCTTCCAGCTTTGCCTGGGCGCGCGCATGAAGTATTCAAGCTGCTATTACCCGACTGGCGGCGAAACCCTGGACCAGGCCGAAGTCGCCATACTGCGTCTGTACGGCGAGCGCGCCGAGCTGGCCGACGGGCAGGACATCCTGGAGCTGGGTTGCGGCTGGGGCTCGTTGACGCTGTGGATGGCCGAACGCTTTCCCAACGCGCGCATCACCGCGGTGTCGAACTCGGTTTCCCAGCGCCAGCACATCGAGGCGCGCTGCCGAGAGCGCGGCTGGTCGCACGTGCGCGTCGTGACTTGCGACGTCAACGTCCTGGCGTTGCCCGCCGCCGCTTTCGACCGCTGCGTCTCGGTGGAAATGTTCGAGCACATGCGCAACTACCAGGACCTGATGGCGCGCATCGCGCGGTGGCTGCGGCCCGGCGGCAAGTTGTTCGTGCACATCTTTGCGCACCGCGAGCGCGCCTACCCGTTCGAGACGGACGGCGCGGGCAACTGGATGGGACGGCACTTCTTCACCGGCGGCATCATGCCGTCGGCCCAGACATTGCTGCATTTCCAGCAAGACCTAGCGCTTGAGGAACGCTGGTTTCTCGACGGCACGCATTACGCCCGCACCGCCAATCATTGGCTAGCCAACCAGGACGCCCGCCGGGAACCCGCGCGGGCGGTGTTGGTAGAGGCTTACGGCTCGTCCTTGGCCCGCTTGTGGCACCAGCGCTGGCGCATGTTCTGGATGGCTTGCGCCGAGCTCTTCGGCTATGACGAGGGCCAGCAGTGGGGCGTGGCGCATTACCGCTACACGCGGCCCTGAGGAGAACGATCATGTTGCGAAATCTGTGCATCGGCGTGACGGCCCTGCTGGCCGGTTGCGCGTCCTCGCCGCCCATGCCGCCGGTGGCCCACGTGGATCTGGACCGTTTCATGGGCGACTGGTATGTGATCGCGCATATTCCCAGCTGGCCCGAGCGCAATGCCTATGACGCGGTGGAAGGCTACTGGCTGTTGCCGGACGGCCGGGTGCAGACCGATTTCCGCTACCGCGATGGCAGCTTCGAGGCGCCCATCGACACCATGCACCCGGTGGCCACCGTGCGGCCAGGCACCGGCAACGCGGTGTGGGGCATGCAGTTCATCTGGCCCATCAAGGCCGAGTACGTCATCGCGTATCTGGACGAGTCGTACCAGACCACCATCATCGGCCGCTCCAAGCGCGATTACGTGTGGATCATGGCAAGGACGCCGTGCCTGGACGACGCCCTCTATGCCGAACTGCTTAGCAGGGTGTCGGCGCTGGGGTATACGGAAGCGCCGCGCAAGGTGCCGCAACGCTGCGGGCGGTGACGCCGGATGGGCGGACGCAACCGCCTTTCGACCTGCGCTATTCTTCGTTCCACTACTCAAGTCGTGGCCAGGAGGAACGATGACAATGCGACGCTCGGCTCTCATCTTCATGCTGACTGTCTCGGGGGCCAGCCAGGCGCAGGAAGTCCGGACCTGGCATTTTTCCGGCGCCGATCTGATCGCCGCCATGGAAGGAACAATGCCTTCGGAAATTCGCAATGCCTCGCTGAGCCGCCAGTTCTCGTCGGCGTATGCGCAGGCCTATGTGAGCGGGATTGCCGATCAAACGCAAGGAACGGTGTGGTGCACCCGAACGGGCGTCCTGCCGCATGAACTGAAGGACAGGGTGCACAGCTATCTGACTACGTTGCCAGATAGCCGTGTGAATGGGAACGCCGGGCCGCTGGTTGGCGAGGCGCTGGCAAAGTCGTTCCCCTGCCGTTAAGGACGCCGCTGTCGGCGTTCTCTCACTGCGCTAGCGCCGCCCAGGCAGCATGCGTACGAGCGTATTGTCGCAAAGGATGTAGTGGTGAAACAGCGCGGCGGCGGCGTGCAGGCCCACCAGGAAATAGCCGGCTGTCGCCAAGGTTTCGTGCAGGGCTTTCAACTGGCTTGCCAGCGCCTTGTCCGCGCCCACCAAGGCGGGCACCTCAAGACCAAAGAGCGGAATCCCCTTACCGCCCGCGCTGAGCGTCAGCCATCCAAGAATTGGCGTGGCGATCATGAACGCGTATAGGGCGTAGTGCATCACCCGGGCGAGCAAGTCCTGCCAACGCGGCATCGGCGGCCGGACGGCTGGCGCGACGCCGGCGGCCAAGCGAATGGCCAGCCGCACGGCGACCAGTCCGATCACGCACAGTCCCAGCGAGAAATGCAGCGCTTTGACGTCGTTGTAGAGATTGCTGCCTTTCGTGGCCAGGCCGCGCAGCTCCATACAGGCGTAAACCAACGCCAGCACGACGAGCATGAGCCAGTGCAGCGCGACGACGAGGCCGCCATATTGCGTATCAGTGTTCTTGATTGCCATGAGGGTTATCTGTCTTCCGGGGGCGTCGGGCGTGGGCCGAACGGGTGTCATCGGCAGAGCGCCCATTGCGGAAATTCGCTATTGGGTCTTGGGGGGCAAGCTTAGCGGCCGGACCTTAACGCAGGATGAACGCCGGCGGAATGATTCGATGGCCAGGCGCCGGTTTTCCTCAAGTTGCGATCGATAGCTCGTCAGTCTCGGTGGCGCGGGTTAGTCAGGTCATCCTGACCGAAGTGCAACATTGCTGTGCAAAGGCACACGTCCCTGGTAAAAATCCCGGAGCAGAAAAACTCAGAAAACTTATGCGGCCCGTTGTTACGGCGTCGCACCGAGGGGACGACGATGGGTAAGCCGACCGCAAAGCGAACTTTGCGAGCCCAGGCGGGAGCTGTGGGGGGACTCGAACCACGCCGATCGCTGCGGCGTCCGCCGGATTGGCGCGCGATGCTATCCGTTACCGCCGTGGGCCTTGTCGTGGCGCAGCCCGCGGCCGCTGCGCTGAGTTGTCCGGCCGTCGACACCAACCCCTCCAATTCCACCACCTGCACCATTTCGTCCAGCCAGGGCGGGGCGGGCGCGCAGGTCAACGTGGTCAATACCGCCAGCGCCGGCTCCGGCGACAACGTCGGCGGGTATGGCGGCAACTACACGGTGGTCAACAACGGCGCCGTGCTGCAGCCCAGTGCCCCGCAAGGCGGCATCTTCGTTCGCCTGACGGGGGGCATGGGGTCCAGCGATACCAGCAACAATGCGACGAATGGCGGTAACGGCGGCACCATCACCATCAACAACAACGGCGGCACGATCACGGTGCAGAACTCGCCGACGTCCAACGCCCAGGGCAGCGGCCCGGGCATCTGGGCGGATTCGGGCGCGCAATTTGGAATCTATGGCGCCTCGGTCGGCGGTATTGGCGCCAATGCCAACGACACGGTGATCGGCGGGGGTAATGGCGGCCGGGGGGGCGACGGTTCCGCCGTCACGATCACGAATAGCGGCAACGTCAGCGTCTTGTACCTGCCATATGGCGGCGTGGGCCTCTACGGCGCCAGCATCGGCGTTGTGGGCGGGAACCAGGACAGTGCGGCGACGGGTGACCAGAACGGCGGCGGTGGCGGCAACAGCAATATCGTCAATATCAGCAACACGGGCACGGTCTCGGTCAGCGGCGCAGCGGGGCGCTATGCATGGGGCATCGGCGCCGAATCCATCGGCGGCGATGGGGGGCATGACAACGGCAGCGGCGCCAGCGCCGGAACGGCCAATGCCTCGAATCCCACGATCATCACCAATTCCGGCAACGTATCGGTGAATGTCAGCGGGTCGGCCCTGAGCAGCGTGCGCGGCCTGTCTGTGCTGAGCCAGGGCGGCAACGGCATGACGTCGTCGGACGGTAGCGACAATGGCGGGACCGGCGGCCAGTTCGGCGCGTTGACCGTCGTGAACAACGGACAGGTATCCGTGGCGAGTTCGACAACGGTCCAACCCACGAGCCTGTCGCAGGTGTCCGGCGGAGTTGTCGTCATCGGGCTCGGTGGCAATGGGGGCATGGGCCCGGAGACGATCACCAACACGAGCGGCGAGATCGGCGGATACGGCGGCGGCAATGGCGGCACCACGACCAGCGTCACGCTCAACAGCGGATCGTCGATCACAACCTCAGGCAATTACATCCCAGGCGTGAGCGTCATCACGCAAGGCGGCAACGGCGGCGCGGGCCGCGAGGACAGCAACGGCGCGGTCGGCGGCAATGGCGGCACGGTGAGCGTCGTCATGAACGGCAATGCCAGCATCCGCACCAATGGCTTGCAGTCCACCGGCATCTCGGCCAGCAGCCTGGGCGGTGCGGGCGGCGGTGTCGAGACCAGCAGCGGCATCATCGACTTCACGCCTGAGAACGCCGGCAGCGGCGGTGCGGGTGGCGCAGTCACGGTCACGACGACCGGCGGCACGATCCAGACCTTGAACGACTACTCCATCGGCATTCTTGGCCAGTCGATGGGCGGCATCGGTGGCGCCACCACGGCCAACTTCGAATTGTTCGGCAACGCCGGGACGAACGCAGGCATCGGCGGAGCCAGCGGGTCGGTCACGATCAACAGCCAGTCGTCGATCTCGACGACCGGGCAGTCGTCGCACGGCATTTCGGCGCAGGCCATCGGCGGCGGCGGCGGAACGGCGGGCGTCAGCAGCGGCATCGTCGCGTTGGGCGGCGCGGGCGGCACGGCGGTGGCCGGCGGCACGGTCAATGTCAGCCAATCCGGTGCGCTGAGCACCAGCGGGGCGGGGTCGATCGGGATCCTGGGCCAGTCTGTCGGGGGCGGTGGCGGAGACGGCGGCGCGGCAAGCGGGGTGGCCGTCATCGGCGGCCAGGGCGGCGGCGGCGGCAACGGCGGCGCGTCCACCGTTGGTCTGAACGGCTACACCCTGAACACGAGCGGCGACCATGCGTACGGCATCGTGTCGCAGTCGATTGGCGGCGGCGGCGGGACCGGCGTCGCCGCGTCCTCCTACGACGCCAGCGTAGGGTTTGCCATGTCGGTCGCGGTGGGGGGCAACGGCGGCAGCGTCACTGCGGGCAACAAGACGGCTACCAAATGTGCTTGAACAATCTTCG
>CBHWAL010000303.1:0-6167 GCA_966111495.1 uncultured Achromobacter sp.
ATCGGCGCTGCCGTATATCGAGGGCGTGTCGCAGACGCCGCGCGCCATGACGCGCGCCGACATGGATCAGGTACGCGACAACTTCGTGGCGGCTGCGCGTCGCGCGGCGGCTGCCGGCTTTGACTGGCTGGAGCTGCACTGCGCGCACGGTTACCTGTTGTCCAGCTTCATTTCGCCGCTGACCAACCAGCGCGACGACGAGTACGGCGGCAGCCTGGAAAACCGCCTGCGCTTCCCGCTGGAAGTTTTCCATGCGGTGCGCGCCGTGTGGCCCGAGGACAAGCCGATGTCGGTGCGGATCTCGGCCAGCGATTGGGTGGAAGGCGGCATCACCGCGGACGATGCGGTCGAGATCGCGCGTCATTTCAAGGCGGCGGGCGCCGACATGATCGATTGCTCGTCCGGCCAGGTCAGCAAGGAAGAAAAGCCGGTGTACGGCCGCATGTTCCAGACGCCGTTTGCCGACCGCGTCCGCAACGAAGCCGGCATCCCCACGATTGCGGTGGGCGCCATCTTCGAGGCCGACCATGCCAACGGCATCATCGCCTCGGGCCGGGCAGACCTCTGCGCGCTGGCACGTCCCCATTTGGCTGACGCCTCCTGGACGCTGCGCGAAGCGGCGCGCGTGGGCTATGTTGATGTTTCATGGCCGAGCCAGTATTTCGCCGGCAAGCGCCAGCTTGAAACCAACTTCGAACGCGCCGCCGCCATGGCGCAACTGGACATCAAATGAACGCACAACCGCTACCGCTCGCCGGGCGTCATGCCCTGGTGACGGGCGGCGCCCGTGGCATCGGCCTGGCCAGCGCCCGGTCGCTGTTGCAGCGCGGCGCCCGCGTCACGCTGCTGGGCCGCGACGGCGGCGCGTTGGATGCCGCCACCGACGAGCTGGCCCGTTTGGGTCAGGTGCAGGCGGTCAGCGCGGACATTGCCGACGAAGCCTCGGTACGTGCCGCCTTCTCGCAGGCCGAGGCCGACTTCGGCCCGGTGCTGATCCTGGTGAACAACGCAGGGCAGGCGGTCAGCCAGCGCTTTGACCGGACCGACGCCGCGCTGTGGAACCAGATGCTGGCCGTCAACCTGACGGGCACGTTCCACTGCATCCAGGCGGCATTGCCCGGCATGCTGCAGGAAAAATGGGGCCGCGTGATTAACGTGGCCAGCACCGCCGGGCTGATCGGGTATGGGTATGTAAGTGCCTACTGCGCTGCAAAGCATGGCGTGATCGGCCTGACCCGGTCGTTGGCCCTGGAAACGGCGCAGAAGGGCGTGACGGTCAACGCGGTCTGCCCCGGCTATACCGAGACCGACATAGTGCGCGGCGCGGTGGCCAACATCGTCGAGAAGACCGGCATGACGCCGGACGCCGCCCGCCTGAAACTGGCCGAGCGCAACCCGCAGGGCCGCCTGGTGCAGCCCGAGGAAGTGGCCGAGACGGTCGCATGGCTGGCGCTGCCGGCCTCCGCCTCCATCAACGGTCAGGCGATCGCCGTCGACGGCGGCGAAGTGATGACCGGCTGAGGCCGGCGTTCCATCCACCCAGCATTCATGAACGGAGACACCATGAGCACCCAGCCCGAAGAGCACACCATGAAGCATCACAAGCGTCCCATCGCCGGCTACCAGGCGAAGACGTTTCTGTGGCAGGTGTCGGACGACGGCAAGGTCGGCACCATTACGCTGAACCGTCCCGAGCGCAAGAACCCGCTGACGTTTGATTCGTACGCGGAACTGCGCGATTTCTTCCGGTCGCTGGTGTATGCCACCGACGTCAAGGTGGTGGTGGTGACGGGCGCGGGCGGCAATTTCTGCTCGGGCGGCGACGTGCACGAAATCATCGGCCCGCTCACGAAGATGAGCATGCCGGAACTGCTGGACTTCACGCGCATGACGGGCGATCTGGTCAAGGCCATGCGCGCGTGCCCGCAGCCGATCGTGGCGGCGGTGGACGGCGTGTGCGCCGGCGCGGGCGCGATGGTGGCGCTGGCGTCCGACATGCGGTTGGGCACGCCGGCGGCGCGTACCGCGTTTCTCTTTACCCGCGTGGGGCTGGCGGGCGCCGACATGGGCGCGTGCACGCTGCTGCCGCGCATGATCGGCCAGGGCCGTGCGTCCGAGCTGCTGTACACCGGCCGCGCGATGACGGCCGACGAGGGCGCGAGCTGGGGCTTTTTCAATGCGCTGCACGAGTCCGGCAAGCTGCTGGAAGCGGCGCACACGCTGGCGGCGCAATTGGCCGCCGGCCCGACCTTTGCGCACGGCGTCACTAAAAAGCTGCTGCACCAGGAATGGAACATGGGCGTGGACGAAGCCATTGAGGCCGAAGCCGAAGCCCAGGCCATCTGCATGCAGACGCGCGACTTCCATCGCGCCTATGAGGCCTTCGTGGCCAAGCAGAAACCCGTCTTCGAGGGGAATTGACGATGCGCGACGCAAGCTGGCTGGACTGGCCTTTTTTTGACGATGCGCACCGCAAGCTGGCGCATGAGGTCGACGCCTGGTGCGAACAGTCGCTGGGCGACGTGGACCATCACGACGCGGACGCGGCATGCAAGAAGCTGGTCAAGGCCATGGGCCAGGCCGGGTGGCTGCGCTACGCGGTGGCGGGCGGGCCGGGTGGGGCGTGGGGCGGCGCGCTGCCGGAAGTCGACTCCCGCGCGGTGTGCATCCTGCGCGAGACGTTTGCGCGCCACGAAGGGCTGGCGGACTTTGCGTTTGCGATGCAGGGGCTGGGCAGCGGGGCGATTTCGCTGATGGGCTCGGACGCGCTGCGCCAGCATTACCTGCCGCGCGTGGCGCGCGGCGAGGCGATTGCGGCCTTTGCGCTGTCGGAGCCCGATGCGGGCTCGGACGTGGCGGCGCTGGCGTGCGAGGCGCGGCTGGACGGCGACCACTATGTGTTGAACGGCGCGAAGACGTGGATCTCGAACGGCGGCATCGCGGACTTCTATGTCGTGTTCGCGCGCACGGGCGAAGCCCCCGGCGCGCGGGGCCTCAGCGCCGTCGTGGTGGATGCGGACACGCCGGGATTCGAGGTGGCCGAGCGCATCGACCTGATCGCGCCGCATCCGCTGGCGACCATCACGTTCGACAACTGCCGCATTCCGGCCACGCACCGGCTGGGAGACGCGGGGCAGGGGTTCAAGCTGGCCATGATGACGCTCGACATTTTCCGTGCGTCGGTGGCGGCGGCGGCGCTGGGGTTCGCGCGCCGGGCGCTGGATGAAGGACTGGCGCGCGCCAAGTCGCGCCGCATGTTCGGCCAGACGCTGGCCGACCTGCAACTGACGCAAGCCGCGCTGGGCGACATGGCCACCGCCATCGACGCCTCGGCGCTGCTGACGTACCGCGCCGCGTGGATGCGCGACGTGCAGAAGCTGCGCACCACGCGCGAAGCGGCGATGGCCAAGATGACGGCCACGGAATCGGCGCAGACCGTGATCGACCGGGCGTTGCAGATGTTTGGCGGCGCGGGCGTGGTGTCGGGGATGCCGGTGGAGAAGCTTTACAGGGAAATCAGAGCGCTGCGTATCTACGAAGGCGCCACCGAAGTGCAGAAGTTGATCATCGCCCGTGAACTGCTGAAGGCGTAAGGGGCCATCGAGCGCCTGCCTTTTGCAACGTAAACCGCATCGCACAGCCAAGGGGAATTTTCATGGAAGTATCCGCCCACATCGACACCTTTGCCCGGGACAACCGGCCCCCGGGCGAACAATGGCCTGAGTTCCTGCTGGACGGCCCCGACGTGGCCTATCCCAAGCGTTTCAACTGCGCGGTGGAACTGGTGGACGCGATGGTCGGCCGCGGTCACGGCGACCGCGTGGCGCTGCGCTGGCGCCAGGACGGCAAGCCGGCGACGATGACCTACGGCGAATTGGCCGCGCTGACGAACCGCATCGCGCGCGTGCTGACCGAGGACATGAAGCTGGTGCCGGGCAACCGCCTGCTGCTGCGCGGCCCGAACAATCCGATGATGGCGGCGTCGTGGCTGGCCGCGATCAAGGCGGGCCTGGTGACGGTGCCGACGATGCCGCTGCTGCGTTCAAAGGAACTGAAGCAGATCATCGAGAAGGCGCAGATCCAGGCGGTGCTGTGCGACGTGCGCCTGAAGGACGAGGCGCAGTTCTGCGCGCAGCCGGATCACGAGAATCACTGCCCGGGTCTGGCGCAGGTGATGTACTTCAACGATTCGACGCCGGATGCGCTGGACGCGCTGGCCGCGGGCAAGCCTGACACGTTCGAGGCGTGCGATACGGCGGCGGACGATGTGTGCCTGATCGCGTTCACCAGCGGCACGACGGGCTCGCCGAAGGGCTGCATGCATTTCCATCGCGATGTGCTGGCGATGTGCGATCTGTTCCCGAAGCATGTGATCAAGCCGGGTCCGGACGACATTTTCTGCGGCACGCCGCCGCTGGCGTTTACGTTCGGGCTGGGCGGCCTGCTGTGCTTCCCGCTGCGGGTGGGCGCGAGCACGGTGCTGGCCGAGAAGCTGTCACCCGAGAGCCTTCTGGAACTGATCCAGGAATTCCGCGCGACGATCGTGTTCACGGCCCCGACCTTCTACCGCCAGATGGCGGCGCTGGTGGGCAAGTTCGATCTGTCGTCGCTGAAGAAGAGCGTGTCGGCGGGCGAGGCCTTGCCGGACGCGACGCGCCAGCTCTGGAAGGATGCAACTGGGATCGAGATGATCGACGGCATCGGCGGCACGGAGATGATTCACGTGTTCGTATCGAGCCCGCCGGAGTCGGTGCGCCGGGGCGCAATCGGCCGCGTGGTGCCGGGGTATGTGGCGCAGATTGTTGATGATGAGATGAAGCCGGTGCCGAATGGCACGGTGGGCCGGCTGGCGATCAAGGGTCCGACGGGCTGCCGCTATCTGGCGGACGAGCGGCAGCGCCGGTTCGTGCAGGAAGGCTGGAATCTGCCGGGCGATACGTTCGTGCAGGATGACGACGGCTATCTGTTCTACCAGGCGCGCAACGACGACATGATCGTGTCGGCGGGCTACAACATCGCGGGTCCCGAGGTCGAAGACGCGCTACTGCGCCACGAGGCGGTGGCGGAGTGCGGGGTGGTGGGCGCGATGGACGACGAGCGCGGTCAGGTGGTGAAGGCGTTTGTGGTGCTCAAGCCGGGTTTTGCGCCGAGCGCGGAGCTGGTGACGGCGATACAGACGTTCGTGAAGGCGAGCATCGCGCCGTACAAGTACCCGCGCGCGATCGAGTTCGTGGATGCGCTGCCGCGTACGGAAACGGGCAAGTTGCAGCGGTTTGCGCTGCGCAAGATGGCATGAGCAGGTAGAGGCATCAAAGGAAACATCATGGCAGCACCAATCACGACGGCTCCGTTTGTGAGTCAGGTAGAAGTCCGATTCCGCCATTGCGATCCGGCGGGCATCGTGTTCTATCCGCGCTATTTCGAGATGATCAATGATTTCGTCGAGGAGTGGTTCGACAAGGGAATGGGGCTGCCGTTTCATGCGCTGCATGTGGACCGGCACATCGGCACGCCGATGGCGTCGGTGACGTGCGATTTCAGCGCCCCGAGCCGGTGGCACGAGAAGCTGAGACAGACGCTGTCGGTGCAGCGCATCGGGGGCGCGTCTTTCAAGGCGCTGGTGCGTTTTGAAGGGCCGGACGGCCAGTTGCGGCTGTCAGCGACGCTGACGATCGTGACGGTGGATTTGCGGACGATGAAGTCGATGCCGCTGCCTGCGGATCTGCGGGAACGCATGCAGCATTTTCTGGCAACCGCGGCATAAGCGGGCGCCACCCTGTGGTTTGTTTATTTGATCAATAGGATGAGACGTTATGAAGATTCTGCAACCGCCGGATTGGATGGCGCCCCGGGGCTATTCGAATGGTGTGCTGACCGAGATGCAGGTGGGCAGCAAGATCGTGTTTGTGGGCGGACAGGTGGGATGGAACGGGCAGCAGCAGTTCGAGTCCGATGACTTCGCGGACCAGGTGCGTCAGGCGCTGCTGAACATCGTGCAGATTCTTGCCGAGGGCGGAGCGAAGCCGGAACATATCGTGCGGATGACGTGGTATGTGACGGACAAGGATGAATATGTGGCGGCGTATCCGGGGATCGGAAAGCACTACCGGGAGTTGATCGGCCGGCATTTCCCGGCGATGGCGGTAGTCGCGGTGACGGCGCTGGTC
>CBHWAL010000304.1:0-6166 GCA_966111495.1 uncultured Achromobacter sp.
GATCATGCGGTGGATGCGTTTCGCCGTCATGAGCCGGCCATCACCATCCTTGACCTGATGCTGCCGGGGCGAGACGGCCTCCAGGTTTGCCGGGACCTGCGCGCGTTCTCGTCCGCGCCGATCCTGATGCTGACCGCCCGCGAAGACGACGTGGATCAAATCCTGGGCCTGGAATCCGGTGCGGACGATTACGTCATCAAACCCGTGGAACCGCGTGTTCTGCTGGCGCGGATCCGCGCGTTGATGCGTCGTCACAACCAGCCTGAAATTCAGCCGGAACGCCTGGTTTTCGGTCCGCTGTCGATCGACCGTCAGACCCGCGCGGTCGTGCTGGCCGATGCCGAGGTCGACCTGACGACGCTGGAATTTGAAATGCTGTGGGCCTTGGCAAGCCAGGCAGGCCAGGTGTTGACGCGCGACGATCTGCTCAACGCGGTGCGCGGCATCGAATTCAATGGGCTCGATCGCACCGTGGATGTATGCATCAGCAAATTGCGCCGCAAGCTGGACGACGATCCGCGAGACCCGGCCCGCATCAAGACCATTTGGGGCAAGGGCTACCTGTTCTCACCCAAGGTCCACGAGCTGGGCGATGCTTAAGTTCGTCCTGCGCATCTTCGTGGTGCTTGCCATCGGATTCGTGCTGTCAAACGAAGTGGTCGACCGGGCGGCGAACTATCTCTTTGAGTCCGAGACGACCAATTACACGCGTGAAGCCGTGCGTGGCCAGCTGCACAGCCTGAAGCAGGAGCTGGCTCACGTGCCGCCCGAGGCGCGCCCCGACTACGTTCGCAATACGCTGGCGCCGCATTACGGGCTGGCCTTGCAAGTCCTGAATCCAGCCGACTACAACGCGGCGGAATTTGCGCTGACCGATGCGGAACGCCGCACGATCGACGCCGGCGGATTCTTCCTGCGCGACGAGCAGATGAGCTTCGTGGCCGCCATACCCGGCCCGGGCGCGCAGTGGCTGATGGTCAAGCTGCCGCCCGAGCCGCTGGTCGGCACGTGGGTGATCGTCGCGATCTACGCCGCCCTGGGCGTGCTGTTGTGCGCGTTCATGCTGGTGTGGGCGCTGCCGGTCTGGCGGGATCTGGAAGCGCTGAAGACCGCCGCGCAGCGGATGGGACAAGGCGACCTGCGCGTGCGCGCTGAGCTGTCGCGGTTTTCCAGCATCCGCGGGCTGGGCGACACGTTCAACCAGATGTCCGATCGCATCAGTGCCCTGGTCAACAATCAGCGCGAGCTGACCAACGCGGTATCGCACGAGCTGCGCACGCCCATTGCCCGGTTGTCGTTCGAATTGGACATGATCGATCAAGAGAACGATCCCATCGCGCGCCGGCGTCTTGTCGAGGAAATGAAGAACGATGTCGCCGAGCTGGACAGCATGGCGTCGGAGTTGCTGATGTACGCCCGCCTGGAACACAAGAGCGACGACATGCCGCTACAGCCCCAGAATGCCCGCGGCTGGCTCGATTCCGTTGTGCAGCATGCGTCGTTCGAGGCCGAGCTGTCGGGCGTGCATTGCGACGTGACGCACTGCGATGCGGGCGAAGTTCGGCTGCATCCGCGTTACATGACGCGCGCCTTGCTCAACCTGCTGCAGAACGCCATTCGGCACGCGGGTGGCAAGGTTCACGTCGGATTGGCCAGTCCCGAGCCAGGGCGTTACGTGCTGACGGTGGACGACGACGGGCCCGGCGTGCCGCCTGCGGATCGCGAGCGTGTTTTCGACCCCTTCATCCGGCTCGATGAAAGCCGCGCGCGCGGCACCGGGGGCACGGGCCTGGGTTTGGCCATCGTGCACCGCGTGGCGCGATGGCACAACGGCGAAGCGCTGGTGTCCGACAGCCCGCTGGGCGGCGCCCGCTTCGTGATCCGATGGCACGCCGCCTGACATGACCGGGCGGGTGTGCAACGCACGCGCAAAGATCTTCACAAACTCCCTACAAAGCTCGAAAGATCGCGCGCTGGCGCATCGATAGCATCACGGCATTTCTCTTTCACAGGGATGCCGTCACTCATGTTCTCGCTCGCCCGCCTGGTTGCCATCGGATCGTTCTTCCTTGCCGTTGGCGGTTGCCAAGGGCTGCCGCCCGCCGTGCCAGCAAAGATCGAGAAGGGGAACTATGCGGCGGTGGTCAATTACCTGACCGAGCGCATCCCCTACGAAATGGCTGCGTCCAGGGTGCCGGGCCTCTCCATTGCTGTCGTGGAAGATCAGCGCATCGTCTGGAGCACGGGTTTCGGGTATGCGGATACGGCACGGCATCGACGGGCGACCGGCGACACGCTGTATCGCGTGGGCGCCATCAGCAAGGTGGTCGCGGCGGCCGCCGTGCTTCGCGCCGCGGACGACGGCTTGCTGCCGCTGGATCGGCCGGCGGGCGACGCCTTGGGAAACTGGCGCGTTGATCGGCGCCATGGCGCGGCGCAGTGGATGGATGCTGCACCGTTCACCGCCCGCACGCTTCTCGGCGTGCATCCGGCCACGCTGGAAGACACGATGGGCCGAGCCCGGGCCGACATGGCGTATGCCTTGCTGGGCGACATGGTGGCGCATGCGGCGCGCGAACCCTTCGACGCCTACGTGCGCCGCACGATTTTTCGGCCCTTGAATATGCCGCGTGCGGGGTTTCAGCCGCACGAGCGCATGGTGGGACAGCAGGCGGCCGGCTACCGCCGCGGCCGGCCATGGACGGAAGCGCCGCAGCCCAACGAGGCGGCGGATGGCCTGTGGATGAGCGCTTCCGAGATGGCGCGCTTTTCCAGCATGTTGTTCGGGCAGGGCAGCTCCGGTGCCGGGTCCGGCGCAAAGCAGGTGCTGTCGCAGCGATCCGCGCAGACGTTACAGGATCTGGAAACCGTGGCGGGCAGGGGCATGGATCTGGATTGCCGCCTTGCCTTGTCCTGGCTGGCCGCGCCCTGCGGCGACGAGTTGGTGCGCTCGGAATCGCTGCGTGTACATAGCGGTGCGACGGAAGCGTTCCATTCGCGATGGGTATTTTCCCCGCAGGACAAGCTTGCCGTGATGGTCATGAGCAATGCGGATTTGGGCGAGGCGCTAGTCGACACGGTTGCGACGCTGACCATGCGCCTGATGCGCCAGGCCAGGCATGGCACGTAGGCGCCGGGCGGCTATTCAAGTGCGGCGGACAACTTGTGTAGTTGTTCAAAGGGCAATGCAAGCTTCTTCACAATTGTTCAATAGACGCCGGAATTCTGCCGGCCACCTGCCGATACATTGACCGCCAGTGGCCGACCGGCCGCGCGATAGGCATGGAGGCCGCAGGTGTAGGAAATCGTTGTGTATGTCAGAAGCCAGCCGCAGCTTTGCGACCAGATCGTCGCCATGCCGACGCTGTATCAACTCAAGACATGGTGGCCGTCGCGCCGGGTCAGGGTGGTTGAGCGGGACAACGTGGGCGGTTTCTACCGGGCGTTGCCCTGGGTCGATGAGTTCGTGCGCGCGGCTACGTTCTTCGATTACCTGCGCAGTCTGCGCAAAGAGACGCGCATGTCCGTCAGCCTGCATCACAGCAGCGAGCGTTTCGGCGTGGTCAATCTGCTGCGCCCGCCGTCGATCCGCTTGGGTTTCCGCAACGCCCGGATCAGCGACCTGGCCTGGACGCACTGCCACCGCAAGGACGTGTCCGAGTACATCGGTCAGGCCAATCTGCGCGTGTTGGCCGCGTATCGGCCGTTCGACCTCGAAGGCGCGGCGCGCGCGTGTTTCCATAGCGTCGCGCGTCCGCACCTGCGCACGGCGATGGGCGCCGATGTGGTGATGATTCCCGGGGGCGGCGCGGGCGCTTTCAAGCGGTGGAGCCTTGCAAACTACGTCAGGCTGGCCGACAGGCTGAAGCCGCTGCTGGGCGCCAGCACCCGTTTTTTGTTCGTGCTGGGGCAGCAGGAAACCGCGGAGCGAGATGCCCTGCAGGCCATGCAGCGGTCTGACTTTTCCATTGCCTATTGCCGGCCTATTCCGGAATTGAGCGCAGTCATGCTGCGCGCGCGCCTGGTCGTGGCCAATGACTGCGGTCCTTCGCATATCGCGCAAGGCGCATGCGTGCCCTATGTCGGAATTTTCAATGAGGCGAATCCCGAGTGGTTCTGGCATCGGCGCGGATCGGCTTTCGTGGTTCCGCGCCACCCCCAGAGCGGCATCAATTCGATCACGCCCGGTGAGGTGCTGACCGCCTGCCTCGATGTACTGGATCATCATGCGCATTCTGCATACGCTGGCTGAGCGCAGCCTTGGCGGCCTGGAGTTCCGCACGCTGGAGCAGGCGCGCTGGCTGCACGACCGCGGCTACGAAGTGGCCATCGCCTCGCCTTCGGACAGCGCCGTCAGCCAGGCCGCGCGCGAGCGCAAGCTGACGACCGTGGACATGGATTTCAATCCCGCGTATTCGCCGCGGACCGTCCTGGCGTTTCGCCGAGCCATTCGGACCTTGCGCATCGAGGTCATCGATAGCCATAGCCGGGCCGACGCAAAAACGGCCGCGCTCTGCCGGGACCTGTGCGCTGTCGTACGGACGCGTCATTTCGCCAAACCCATGCGTTCGTCACTGCGCCGCCGGCTGGAATGGGCGATCGGCTGCGATCACGTCATTGCAACCAGCGCCGTCGGCAAAGAGGAGCTGCTGGCGGCCCGGCTGGCGCCTGAGGACCGGATCAGCATAGTCGGGGAGTGGGCCGGGGATGAGTTCTTTCGGCCCGATGACGCACCCCATGACGCACCCGATGCGAGCCTGCACATCCGTCGCGCCCTGGGGGTTCCGGCGCCCAGAGCTGCTTACGTCGTTGCCACCGTCGGGATGCTGCGGCTAGAAAAAGGCCAGGCTGATCTGCTTCGCGTGGTGCAACGCCTGCGCATCAGAGGGGTGCCGGCGGTGGCGCTGGTCGTGGGCATGGCGACCGCACGCACCCAACCCTACGCCTATGCGCTGTACCGCCTGGCAGTGGACTTGGGTATTGCGGAATATGTAGTGTTTACGGGCCACCGCAGCGATGTACCCGACATGATCCGCGCGGCAGACGTGGTGCTGGTCCCATCGGCGACGGAAGCGTGGTCCCGTATCGTGCCCGAGTCGTTCGCAGCGGGCCGGCCTGTCGTTGCCAGCAATGTGGGCGGCTTGCCGGAGCTCGTTGTGCCGGGCCGGACGGGATGGCTGGCCGCGGCCGGCGACATCGCCGGCTATGCCGACTGCATCATGCAGATCCGAAGCCGGCCATGGCATACCCAGACCATCGTTGCCAACGCGCAGGCGTTTGCGGATACGCATCTGCGCCTGGGGGAACAGATGCTGCGCACGCTCGAGGCGTATCGCCGGGCCATGGGCGCCAGCTTGCCGCCTGAAGGCCACCAGCGCGGGGGGGCGCCGGCATGAACACGATCGACGCGGTGTGCAAGATGGCGGCCGGCGAGCATTTTCTTGCCGGCAATGGCGAGTCCGGCCGTACGGGCATCCTCCTGATTCACCGCCTGGGTGGCATGCCAAGCGAGATGTACGAGCTGGCGCGTGGCCTGAACCGTCTCGGCTACACGGTGCTCGCCGTCAAGCTGGCGGGGCACTGCGGCTCTGCGCAGGATCTGGCGGGCGCAGGCTGGATGGATTGGTTGGCCAGCGTTCGGCGTGGCGCGGATGTGCTGGCGAGCCGGGTTGATCGCATGGTCGTCGGCGGCGTTTCCACGGGGGCCGTGCTGGCGCTCGCCCTGGCGCAGGAACGGCCGTTCCACGTGGCCGGTGTCCTTGCGCTGTCTCCCGTCTTCCGTCATGACGGCCGGACGGTTCCACAACGGATGAGGGTGGCCTTACGGCTGCTGGTCTCGAAGGCTCTGGGCATAGGCCGGCACCGGGTGCTTCAGGGGCGGCTGCACGCGGCGGGCTTGCCGGGCATCCCCTGGTGGCCGCTTGCCGAGATGCGCAAACTGGCGGCCTCGGTATCGCGCCGCTTGGACATGGTGCGGGCTCCCTGCCTTGTCATTCATGCGCGGCATGATGACGTTGCGCCGGTATCGAACGCATTCAAGATTGTGAAGGGGGCGCGCAATACGAATGTGCAGCTGCAGTTGCTGACAGACCGCCGTCACGTGGTCACGATGGGCCGCGGGTGCGGCGATGTGGTATCGCGGGTGGGGGCGTTTGTCAGCAACATA
>CBHWAL010000305.1:0-6143 GCA_966111495.1 uncultured Achromobacter sp.
CAGGACCTGGAACGAGGTGACGGGCTCGGGCCGGCCGGTGGCCTGGACGCTTTCCTGGCCGTCTTCCCAGCTGGCCTTGCGCCAGGCCGCCATGCCCGCGAAGCCCGAGTCGATCGAGCCGGAAAACCGCGGGGCAAGAACCAGCGTGTCGCTCGCCCGCGCCGGATCGGCGGCCACCAGCGCGACGGCGGTTTCGTAGTAGTTGTCGGCGTCGCGCTTGACGCCGTGGATGACGATGAGCACCTGCTTGATGCCGCGCAGGTCGTCCTTGGCCAGCTCCCGGTTGGCGTAGACCGGCATCTTGTACCGGTGACCGGGGCGGCCCAGTTCAACGGCCTGCCAGCGCAGCGGCGCCGCGCGCTTGGGCGCGGGCGTGGCTTCGTCGTAGTCGTAGGGGTCTGGTAGCGGCGTTTGCGCGCGCACGGGGCCGCACGCCAGCACGGCGACGGCCACGGCCAGTGATGCCGCCAGCACGGTGCGGGACTGGGAAATGGCAGGCGCGCGGCGCATGGCGCAGCGACCGCTCAGCAGGCTTCGTGTCCCCGCAGCTGCTTGAGCGCGAGCAGGTCCAGGATGCGGACTTCGCGCTGGTTGATCTTGATGAGGCCGTCGCGGGCAAAACGCGAGAACAGACGGCTTACCGTTTCCAGCGTCAGACCAAGGAAGTTGCCGATTTCTTCGCGGCTCATGCGCAGCACGAACTCGGTGGACGAATAGCCCAGCGAGGCATAGCGCTGCGACAGGTTCAAGAGGAACGCGGCCAGGCGCTGTTCCGACCGCATGGAGCCCAGCGAGGCCAGCATCTGATGCGAGCGGGTGATCTCGCGGCTCATGAGGCGGCGGAACTGCTGTTGCAGCGACGGCAGGTGCGAGGCGACGCGATCGACTTCGTTCAGGCGGATGACGCAGACCTCGGAGTCTTCGAGCGCTACGGCGGCCGACACATGCTTGCCGTCCAGCATGCCGTCCATGCCGACGATTTCGCCGGGCAGATGGAAGCCGGTGATCTGGATCTGGCCGGTGGCGTCTTCAAGCTGCGTCTTCAAGCTGCCGAAACGCACGCCATAGACGGCGTCGAGCGGATGATCCAGCGAATAGAGCGTCTTGCCTTTTTCCACGCGGACGCGTTCTTTAACCAGTTCGTCCAGCTTTTCGACTTCGGCGGCTGCCATGCCCACGGGAACGCAGACGTGACCCAGCATGCACGTGGAACAGTGGGCGGCATCAGGGGCAATGGGGACCCGTTTTTGCATACGATGACCTTTAGAGTGCCCATTGCGCGGCGGGCGCCGGAACGGGTGTGAAGCACGAGACAGGCGTCTATTGTAGTCCGTTGTTACTACGGGTGTCTTACCGGGCGTCCTGCTTTGTTCTGGAAAGGCGGTGAGCGATCCAGTCGTCCCCCGCAATATCGACCGCCGCGGCCCGCAGCGCGGGGTCAATCGGATAGTACGCGCAGGGCAGAAGACCCGTCGCGCCGGGGCCTTCCAGGCGGGCAGAAACCGTCTGGCGCACGAAGCAGCCGGGCTTGCCGGGCTCGTATTCCTCGATCTCGTCCATCAGGGCAATCAGCGCCGGATCCACCTGGTAGACATCGCCGCGCACGCGCCGTCCGTCGTCCACGGGGATCAGGCCGGGCCAGTTGCCGAAATCGACCAGCATGCCGGGCACGCTGGCCGGGCCGACGTGGCAGGCGGCCGGCAAGCCGCGCGCCGCGGCAGCGCGGGCGAGGTCGTTGATTTCGCCGGCGCGTAGGGTGCCGTACACAAAAACGTATATGCTCATTGCTCTGTTTGCTGGTGCACGTCGAAGAAAACCATGAGGGCCGCCGGGTGTTGAAATTGTCCCATCCGGCCACATATTCAGGTTATCGAGCCAGCCGGCACGGATCGGTCAGGCTCCCCACAAGCCAATACGACCATTATGCGATTCGACAAACTTACGACCAAGTTCCAACAAGCGCTCGCCGACGCGCAAAGTCTGGCCGCCCGCAACGACCATCCCTACATCGAACCCGTCCACGTGCTGTCCGCCCTGCTGTCGGATGCTGACAGTGGCGCGGGCAGTCTGCTGGCGCGTGCCGGCGTGGCGGTCAACCGCCTGGGCCCGGCACTGGAGTCCGCCCTGAAGGGCTTGCCCCAGGTGCAGGGCGAAGACAACGTCCAGGTGGGCCGCGACCTGCAAGGCGTGCTGACCCGGACCGACAAGGAAGCTGCCCGCCGTGGCGACACCTACATCGCCAGCGAACTCTTCCTGCTTGCACTGGCCGACGACAAGGGTGAGGCCGGCCGCATCCTGCGCGACGCGGGCCTGCAGAAAAAGGCCCTGGAAGCCGCGATCGACGCCGTGCGCGGCGGCGAGAACGTCTCGGGCGCGGAAGGCGAAGCCAACCGCGAAGCCCTTTCCAAATACACGCTGGATCTGACCGAGCGCGCCCGCCAAGGCAAGCTGGATCCGGTCATCGGCCGCGACGACGAAATCCGCCGCACCATCCAGATCCTGCAGCGCCGCACCAAGAACAATCCCGTCCTGATCGGCGAACCCGGCGTCGGCAAGACCGCCATCGTCGAAGGCCTGGCGCAGCGCATCGTCAACGACGAAGTGCCGGAAAGTCTGCGCGGCAAGCGCGTGCTGTCGCTGGACCTGGCGGCGCTGCTGGCGGGCGCCAAGTTCCGCGGCGAATTCGAAGAACGCCTGAAGGCCGTGCTGAAAGAGCTGGGCCAGGACGACGGCCGCAACATCGTGTTCATCGACGAGCTGCACACGATGGTGGGCGCGGGCAAGGCCGAAGGCGCAATGGACGCGGGCAACATGCTCAAGCCGGCGCTTGCGCGCGGCGAGCTGCACTGCATTGGCGCCACCACGCTCGACGAATACCGCAAGTACATCGAGAAGGACGCGGCGCTTGAGCGGCGCTTCCAGAAGGTGCTGGTCGACGAGCCCGATGTGGAGTCCACCATCGCCATCCTGCGCGGCCTGCAGGAACGCTACGAAATCCATCACGGCGTCGAGATCACCGACCCGGCTATCGTCGCGGCCGCCGAGCTGTCGCACCGCTACATCACCGACCGCTTCCTGCCCGACAAGGCCATCGACCTGATCGACGAAGCCGGCGCGCGCATCCGCATGGAAATCGACTCCAAGCCGGAAGTGATGGACAAGCTGGACCGCCGCATCATCCAGCTCAAGATCGAGCGCGAGGCCGTCAAGAAGGAAACGGACGACGCCTCCAAGCGCCGCCTGGGCGTCATCGAAGACGAGCTGCAGAAGCTGCAGCGCGAATACAACGACTTCGAGGAAATCTGGAAGGCAGAGAAGGCCGCGGTGCAAGGCACGCAAGCGATCAAGGAAGAGATCGACAGCGTGCGCGCCGAAATGGCCGAATTGCAGCGCAAGGGCCAGTTCGACAAGCTGGCCGAGCTGCAATACGGCAAGCTGCCGGACCTTGAAGCGCGCCTGAAGGCCGCCGAAGTGGGCGCCGCCGAGGCCGCCGAAAACGCCGAAGGCGACGAATCGCGTCCGCGCCTCTTGCGCACGCGTGTCGGCGCCGAGGAAATCGCCGAAGTCGTGTCGCGCGCCACGGGCATTCCCGTGTCGAAGATGATGCAGGGCGAGCGCGAGAAGCTGCTGCACATGGAAGAGTTCCTGCACAAGCGCGTGGTGGGCCAGGACGAGGCCGTGCGCCTGGTGTCCGACGCCATCCGCCGTTCGCGTGCGGGGCTGGCGGATCCGGCGCGCCCGTATGGATCGTTCCTGTTCCTGGGCCCCACCGGCGTGGGCAAAACCGAACTGACGCGCGCGCTTGCCGAGTTCCTGTTCGATTCTGAGGAGCACATGATCCGCATCGACATGAGCGAGTTCATGGAGAAGCATTCGGTGGCGCGGCTGATCGGCGCGCCGCCGGGATACGTGGGCTACGAAGAGGGCGGCTACCTGACCGAGGCCGTGCGGCGCAAGCCCTACAGCGTGGTGCTGCTCGATGAAGTCGAAAAGGCGCACCCGGATGTGTTCAACGTGCTGCTGCAGGTGCTGGACGACGGCCGCCTGACCGATGGCCAGGGCCGCACGGTGGACTTCCGCAACACCGTGATCGTCATGACGTCGAACCTGGGTTCGCACCATATCCAGACGCTGGCTGGCCAGCCGTACGACGTGGTCAAGGAAGTGGTGTGGGATGAACTGAAGCAGACGCTGCGGCCCGAGTTCCTGAACCGCATCGACGAAGTCGTGGTGTTCCATGGCCTGGAAGCGCAGCACATCGAGTCCATCGCCCGTATCCAGCTTCGCCGTTTGGGCGAACGCCTGGAAAAGCAGGAAATGCGGCTGGAGGTCACGGAACCGGCGCTGGCGGAACTGGCCCGCTCCGGCTTCGATCCGGTGTTTGGCGCGCGCCCCTTGAAGCGTGCGATCCAGCAGCAGATCGAAAACCCGGTGGCGCGCCTGATCCTGGAAGGCCGGTTCGGCCCGCGCGACGTGGTGCCGGTGGACTGGCAGGACGGTCAGTTCGTCTTCACCCGCACGTTGCAATGATCGCGCTGCAATAAGCAAAATGCCCGGCGTATATGCCGGGCATTTTTTTCGCCTGTGCTTCAACGCCGCGCCGCCGCGCAAAGCGACGCCGGCGCGGGTCAGTCAGGTCACTTCGCGACCGTCACGAACACCGGGTTCGAGTAGAACCACAGGTCGTTGTAGTTGCGGGCGTTGATGGCGTTGAAGCGCGCCGCGTTGTCGGCAAAATCGACCTTGGCGTCCGGCAGCGGTTCGCCCGCCGCGGTTTCGCCGGCCACGTCAACGCCCAGATTGGTGCCGCGCAAGCGCAGGTACTGGCTCTTGTCGGCGGTGATCGTGGTCGTGATGACGTTGTAGCCGTCTTCGTCCACCTTCCAGTCGGCCTTGGTGAAGCGGGCCAGCACGCGCGTCGAGGGGTTGGTGTCGACGTCGTATTCCGGGGTGCCGGACTTGGCGCGCTCGGTCACGTCGCCGACGATCAGGTCCACGTGGTTCACGGTGGGCTTGACGTAGGTGGGGTTGCCGCTTTCGATCGGATACTCGTAGTTGTTGCGCTCGGGGCTGCGGAAGCGGATGGTGACCTCGACCTTTTCACCCTTGGCCGCCTTGAGCTCGCCGCCCATGTGCACGGCGCCGGCCGCGCCCTTGGCCTGGAAGTCCAGCGCGTCGATCAGGTCCCCGAAGACGCCGAACATGCGGCCGCTCTTCAGGCCGGCCACCACGGCCGCCATGTCGTCGCCGTCCTTCCAGACGTGCGTTTTGGAGTACTCGCCGGGCGCGTAGCCGCTGCTGTACAGACCTTGGCTCGTGCGGAAGTGGTAGTCCGAGTCGGCCACGTTCCAGATGCGGCGGCCTTCGCCCAGCAGCGCGTCCCACGTGCCGCCCAGGTGCGCGACCAGGTAGTCGGCGCCGCCATAGGTGCGGTTGGGCAGGAAGGGGGTGGTGTAGGCGGTGGCGTAGCCGCCACGGTCCGGCTCCATCTGATTGCCGACCATGCCTTCGATGGCGAAGAAGACGCTGGGGGCCAGGTCGTTCATCTCGCGCAGCTGGCCGATGGTGTACTTGCCCGCGTAGCGCGACGGGTGGTTCAGCAGCATGTAGCTGTCGGGGTACTTGTCGCGCAGCCACTTCAGCGCGGCCAGCGAGTCGGCGTGCGTGGTGTAGGCGCGTGTTTCGCCGGACAGGCGCGAGACCAGCAGCGGGTCGAACAGGTTGGCAGCGCGGTTGGTGAACAGGTATTCGAACTCGGCCACGGCCTCCAGCGACTTGGGCGACTGCGGATCGTTGTAGCCGATGCCGATGTTCACGTGGTCATGTGTGGGCATGTCCCATTCGAACGACGAGAAGATGATCTTGCCGGCGTAGCGGCCCGCGGCCTGCGCCTGCTTGATGTAGGGCACTTCGTACTGCGCCATGCCTTGCGAGAACGGAATCGATCCGCCGGGCAGGTTGACGCCGGTATGGTCGCGGGCGGACAGGCGCAGATGGTTCGAGATGGCGGCCCAGTCCAGCTTGTAGCGGTCGAACGCCTGGTCCAGCGCGCTTTCCAGGCTGACCTGCGCGTCGTCCGACTGGAACGTGTGCACGTGCAGATCGCCCGTGGACCACGCGCCGGTTTCGACGGGCTTGGGTTG
>CBHWAL010000306.1:0-6115 GCA_966111495.1 uncultured Achromobacter sp.
CGTGCTCACTTCCGCGCTGGGTCCGCTGGCCTTCGCCAAATGCCATGAGCTGAACCATTCCTACTCGCCAATCTTGTTTACGCTGGCGGGGATTGTGCTAGTTTTCGGCATCGTCGCCTGGTGGACCTCGCTGCCTGCCATTGCGCCCGTTGCCGAGATACCGCAGGCGGCCGCCGCCAAAGCGTAACGAATAAATTTAATCATGAGTGCCTCGCCTTTTCCCAAGTTCCACACCTCGCTCAACGTCAGCGACCTCGGCCGCTCGATTGATTTCTATCGTGTTCTCTTTGGCCTTGAGCCCGCCAAGCGCCGCGCGGATTACGCCAAGTTCGAAGTGCCCGCGCCACCGCTCGTCCCGTAGGCATGCAGGCGCAGGAAGTCCAGCACCTGCCAGATCTCGTCCGGCCGCAGCGCGGCGTCCAAGCTGTGCACGGGGCGTTCGCCCGGTGCATGCCCACCGTGGGCAAGGCGCCAATACAGCTCGCCTTCCAGCCGGTTGTCGAACAGCGCCGCACCCAGCACGCTCGGCCATACGGGCAAACTGGCCGCCAGCGGCCCACGCCCATCCGCCGCCGCGCCGTGGCACGACGCGCAATGCCGTGCGTACAGCCGGCCGCCTTGCAACACGTTCTTGTCTGAAAACGCCAGCGGCGAACGTTGATAAGACGTGTCCCGCGCCTCGGTCAGCAGCAGGCGCGGCGGCGGCCAGCTCGTCGCCAGCGCCAGCGCTGCGGCAACCGCCAGCAGCGCAAGCCGCCATCGCCGCGCGAACAGGGCGGCCAACAGCAATGCCAATGCCACCGCGCTCTGCGCCAGCGCCAGCCACAACCGGTTCCAGGTATGCGGACTGACGGGCAGGTCCGGGTCGTACCGCCAGGCAAATGGCCACGACACCAGCGCCACCGCGTCCACGGGCTGGCGCCAGATTGACAGGGCAAGCAGCGAGACCAGCAGTCCCAACGCGCCCATCGCAGCCGCGACGCCGCGCCGCCACGCCGGTCTGGCGGCCGCAGCCACCTCGCCCGCGCGGCTGTGCAGCCAGGCCGCAGCCAGGCCAGCCAACAGCAGGAGGGCCGCCAGCCCCAGCGCCAGATGTCCCACGCGCGAACCCAGCAATCCGGGCAGGCCCGGCACCGCGTGCCAGGCCAAGGCCAGCAGCACGGCGCACGCCACGAGCGCCCCCGCCGCGACCCACGGCAGGCGCAGGACAGCGCCCCGCCCTGCCCCGGCCGCATTGCCCGCCACCGCCGACCACACCATCAATGCGCCGCCCGCCATTGCGGCGGCCAACGCAAGCCCCGCCGCGCTCACCACGTCGCATCCAGCCCCAAGAGGGCCAGCGCGCGATGCCGCAACGCCGCCAACCGCGGATCGCCCCGATGGCGCGGGTACGGCAGGTCATTGACGATCTCGTCCTTAATGCGCGCGGGCCGTTCGCTCAGCACCACGATGCGCGACGCCATGAACAACGCCTCCTCGACGTCGTGCGTGACCAGCAAGGCGGTAAAGCCCGATCGCTGCCACAGCTCAACCAGCTCCGACTGCATGGCGATGCGCGTCAGCGAATCCAGCTTGCCCAAGGGTTCGTCCAGGATCAGGATGCGCGGATCGTTCACCAGCGCGCGCGCCAGCGCCGCGCGCTGCGCCATGCCGCCCGACAGCTGATGCGGATAGGCCTGGCTGAACGCCGCCAGCCCCACCCGTTGCAGGGCATCGTCAACGCGGTGCCGCTGCGTCTTCAACAGGCCCCGCGCCTGCAGGCCCAGCGCCACGTTGTTCCAGACTGTGCGCCACGGATACAGCGTCGGGTCCTGGAAGACCACGATGCGCGACGGCGACGGCCCCGCAATCGCCGCGCCGTCGGCCAGCAGGTCTCCTCGCGCCGGCGGTTCCAGCCCCGCCACCAGCCGCAGCAGCGTCGACTTGCCGCACCCGCTGGGCCCCAGCAACGCGACGAACTCGCCGGGTTTGACATCCAGGTCGATGCCGTCGAGCACCGGCAGCGCCGCGCCGTCCATATCGAAATGATGATCCACGCCGCGCACCGCCAGCGCGGCCCCGCGCGCGCCGGCAGACGGGGTGCTGGCGTGCGCCGTTGCAGTAGCTACCATTTCACGACTCCCTTCTGCCAGGCCAGGAGACGGTCGCGGCCCAGGAACAGCAACGTGATCAGCCCGGAGAACACAAGCGCCATTACGATCAGCGCGCCGTACATGTTGGCGTACGAGGCCCAGCCCTGCGCCCAGGACAGATACCATCCCAGTCCCGACTTCACGCCCATCATCTCGGCCGCCACCAGCACCGAGAACGACGCGCCCAGCCCCATGAACAGGCCCACGAACACCTGCGGCAAGGCCGCCGGGATCGCCACGCGCAGCACCAGGAACCATTCATTGGCGCCCATGGTGCGCGCCACGTCGTAATACGCGCGGCTCACGCCCGCCACGCCCGACCACGTCAGCACGGTCACCGGGAACCACGTTGCCAGCGCAATCAGAAACACAGCCGCGGACCAACTGGAGGGAAAAAAGAAGAACGCCATCGGCAGCAACGCCGTCGACGGCACCGGTCCCAGAAACCGCAGCACCGGATGCACCCAGTACCCCAGCCCGCGCGACCAGCCGATCGCGACACCGGTCAGAAACCCGGCCGCCGCACCTAGCAAAAAGCCATTCGCCAGCAGCCAGAGCGAATTGACGAGGCTATCGGCCAGGCGCTTGTAGTCCGACACGTAGACCTCGATCAGCGACTGCGGCGGCGCGAAGAACGGGCTGGGCAGCAGCGCGAGCTTGGCCGTCGCGACTTCCCATGCCCCCACCGCCACCGCCAGCGCCAGCAGCCACGGCCCGGCCCGGTGCAGCGCGCGAATCGGCCGCAGCCGTTCCGCGCCCGACACAGCCGCCAGCAGCAGCAGGATGGCCAGCGCCAGGGCCGCCACGCCGAACTCCCGCGTGTATCCCCACGACGTGAAGCCGACCTCCACGTTGGGCCATGCGAGCGTGATGCCGCCCACGGCTGCCCACAACGCCGCGGCGGCCACACCCGTCTTCCATAGCCGCCAGCCCACGGCGCCGGGCGCATGGCCCGCAGCGCCCACCGTCAACGCATCAGCCGAGGACATTGGGCACCACCGCTTGCGCATACTTGTTGATGTCCAGGCTGGCACTGAGAACCTTGATGGTCTTCAGGTCCTTGGCGTATCCCACGATCTCCTCGCGCAGCGCCGCGCCGGTCGAGGCGTGGCCGTGGCTATGGCTGCGCAAGATCGCGGCCACACGCTCGGGCGGCACCTTGCCGGGCACGTACGGCGCAAAGATGCGCGCGGTCTCGTCGGGGTTCGATGCCGTCCAGCGCTGCGCGTCGATCACCGCACGCGTGATGGCCGCCGCCGACTCGGGATCTTTGCGGACCAGGTCCCCGCGCAGGCCCAGCACGCAGCAGGTGCGGTTCTCGTAATCGCCCTCGATGTTCGTGGCGACCTCGCGCAGCTTGTTGTCCTCGCGCAGGGTGTAGATCAGCGGGTCGTCGCCCGCGATGGCGTCCACCTCACCCTTTCTCAGCACTTCGCCAAACAGGTCCTGCGGATACTGGCGCCAATCCACGGACTCGGGGTCGATGCCCAATTGCGCCACACGGATCGCAAAGAAATTCTTCACGGGGCTGGCCTGATCGGACACGGCCACGCGGCGTCCCTTCAGGTCGTTCACGGTCTTGATGGGCGAATCCTCGGCCGTCAGCAGCCGCATGCAGCCGCCGTGCGTGCCAACCGCCAGCTTCACGTCAAAGCCCTGCTCCAGCGGCTTTAGCCAGCGCAGCGCCATGCCGATGCCGCCATCGGCGTGACCCGTCGCGATCGCTTCCAGCAACTGGTCGGTGGACCCGCTGAAATTGATGCGTTCGACCTTAAGGTTGTATTTGTCGAAGAAGCCGCGCTCCAGCGCCACCGACACCGGCGACTGGCACACGGCGGTCTGGCTCCACGCGATCTTGAACGTGCGCGGCGCGGCATTGGCCGCCAGCACGCGCGAGCCCAACATGCCCAGCGGCGCGGCCAACCCCGCGGCGCCGGCCGCGCGCAGCAGCGCGCGGCGAGAAATCCCGTGCGCCGCGGCGGCGCCCGAATGGACTTTCGTATTCATCAACCTTCCTTTTGAGAGACCCAGAATGGCGACGATTGCCAGAAGGCATCATCGGCCTGGGCTCAGGCGTTAGACAAATACAAAGTCGGGATAACAATATGAACGCGGGCTCCCAGCGCGCGCGGGTCTGACCGGATAACTACTCGGGCATCGGGTCCGGCACGCCGTCCGCATCGACGGACTTCACGCGGTCCAGCGCGTTGCGCGCAGCCGACATCGCTTCGATCGTGCTGCGAAATCGCCGGCTCACGAAAATCTCGAACGCCACGCTTTCAAGCTCGGGCACAGCCTGCTCCGCAGCGGGCTCCGCATCTTCGGCAGCCATCGCGGCGGTCGCGGTTGCAGCGGTTGCAGCACCTGCCGCCGGCGCGGCGGCCTTCACGGGCAAACGCCGCGTCTCCAGAAACGCACGCGGGGGAATGCGCCCCTCGGGCTGGGTCGCATACGCGACCACTGAAAATCCATTGATGATCTTCTCGGACATTGCGGTTTCCTTGGGCGCGTTGATGCAGGCGCACCGACACGTCCCACAACGGCCTGCCGCAATAAAACTTAAGTATGAAACGGCCGCGAAATCCCGGTCCGCACGCCGTTATTCAAACGACTCTATTTTGTCGACGCAAGTGCCTGCGCGCGCACACGCACGAATGCCGCCACCTGCTCCAGCACGTGCGACAGATCGGCGCGCAGCGACTCGAAGCCGGCGTTGCGTTCGCGCGTCGCCTCGTCCATGTAGAGCGGACGCCGGATCTCGACTTGCAGGCTGTGCCGGTTCAGCGCTGGCTGGCCGATCTGCGCGATAAGTTGCACGCCCTTGTACGGATCGTTGCGCGCCACGGTATAGCCCTTGTCGCGCAGCGCCGTCTCGATCAACGCCATGAACTCCGGCTCGCACGTCGTGCCGTCGCGATCGCCCAGCACGAAGTCCGCGAGCGGATGCTCGCTCTGGCGTCCAAGCCGTTCGTAGGCATCGTTCGGCATCGAATGCAGATTGAGGTGCCACACGGCGCCAAAGCGCGCCTCAACGTGCCGGATCGCCTTGGCCAGCGCCGCGTGATAAGGCTCGTAATACGCCTGAATGCGATGACGCACCTGCGCCAGCGTCAGCTTGCGGTCATAGATCGGCGTGGTCTTGTCCATGCGCCGCCAGATCAGGCCCTTGCCCAGGCGCGTCTTCTCGCCGGGATCCAGCGGCTCGGGCCAGGGCTCGGCCAGCAGTTCCGGATCCAGGTCCTGCAACGTGCGGTTCGGGTCGATGTAGACGCGCGGAAAATTCGCCGCTACCAGCGTGGCGCCCAACGCCGGCGCCGCCGACCACAACGCGTCCACGTGCGTGTCTTCGCCCTGGCGCAATTGCGCCAGCGTTGCCGAGGCACCGAAATCGTCGGGATAACGCTCGCCGCTATGCGGCGAATCACAGACCAGCGGCAACGCGGGTCCGGCGGGTTCATGCACGGAAACAGCGGGGAAGTCGGCGGTGGTCATCGTCAATCAGCCTGGAGGTTGGCAGTCTTGGCCACATTGCGTGGCGAGCCAGGGCCTGGTCGATCGGCACCTGGAATGCTTGGGGCGTCGTGCGCCTCAGCGTACCACCCAGGTCCCTCAGCCCAAAAAAGCAACGGGCCCCATGAAGGGGCCCGTGTCGTACGAGCGCCGGTGAAATCCGATCAGGGCGCGAGCTTGAAGCCCAGGTCCACGCCCCACTTGTCGGTCTCGCGCAGCCATTTCGCGCCGCAATTCAGGCAGCGGAAGTGGTCTTCGCGGCTTTCCTCCCGGCCCTTCTGCGTTGGGTTGGTAAATCCTTGATGTCCCAGGTGCGAATGCGGCGCAACGCCTGCAAGTCCTGGATTAATGCGTTGGCAAGCCAAGCACATAACGCTCATTGATGCTTCCCCACAAACAGTGTTAGCAAATTGTAAGGGATTTCACCAATGTTTTTCTATCGGCTTGTGCGTATTAGCCGACAAAAATAGTTA
>CBHWAL010000307.1:0-6113 GCA_966111495.1 uncultured Achromobacter sp.
CCCCCCCCCCCCCCGCGCCGGGAGTCTTAAGAACTCAACCGCGCGCCTAACTCCAGCCCGACACCACGCAACCAACAACTCCGAAAACGCGAAAACGCGTAGATCAGGTGCGCTTGAAATCCGCAGCAATACGAGCCAGCTTATCCGGATTGCGTTGCACCAAAACCCGCGTCAACCGCTCGCCATCGGTCTCGTAAGACTGCACGGATTCCAGCTCGCCATCGATGAAACGCAGCAAGGTCCATTGCCCATTCACCTGCACCACTTCGACCTCCAGCGCATCGCGATAACGACGCTTGCCGGCGTAAAACAGCTGCGCCAGTCGCTTGCCGCCCACCAGGCTGGCAAATGCCGTGACCTTGTCGCCGCCGTCGCCGATAAGTTCAGCGTCGTCACTCAGCAACGCAAGCAGCCCGTTGAAATCGCTACGCTGCATCGCATCGGCAAACGCCTGCAACAGACGCTGCAGCGTTGCCCGTGGCACTGCTTCGCGCGGCGCGCCCTGGCGTAGTTGTTGCCGCGCCCGCCGCACCATCTGGCGGATGGCGGCCGGGTTCTTGTCCAGCGTTTGTGCAATGTCTTCGTAATCCGCGTCGAACACATCGCGCATCAGAAACGCGGCGCGGGCATCCGGCGACAGGCGTTCCAGCATGAAAAGAAACGCCACTGACACGTCGTCGGCCATCTCGTGGATCTGTTCCGGCGTCGACGGCGCGGCCATCAGCATGGGCTCGGGCAGCCAGACTCCCACGTAGTGTTCGCGCTCGGCCTTGGCGGCGCGCAGGTGGTCGATGGACAGGCGCGTCGTGGCGGTGACCAGCCACGCTTCGGGGTTCTGGATGACGGCGCGGTCGGCGCCGTGCCAGCGCAGCCAGGCCTCCTGCACCACGTCTTCGGCCTCGGCCACGGCGCCCAGCATCCGGTAGGCGATGGCATAAAGGCGGGAACGGTGCTGGTCGAAGAGGGCGACAGTGTCGGTCATGGAGGGGGCCAGCGCCGGGACGAGGGGGGAGGGAGGCAGGTATTTTGCCGCAGGGGCCTGCCTGCGACAAGCGCGCTGGGCGGCCATGCCGGCCTCCCATCCTGACCCGCGGTGGCTACAGCACGATGTCATTCGTGCACAGCGGCGGCAGCGCCGTGGCGCCGCGCATCTGCTTCATGTCCCGCTCCACCATCGTGCTCAACTGGCTGATCGGCACGTCGTTGGCATTGCCTTCAAATGGGTTTTCGGTGCTCTGGCCCACCTGTTCCAGCGAGGTGTAGATCCACGCAATGATGACGCTGAAGGGCGCGGCCAGCCACGCCATCTGGCCCTGCATGAAGCCGCCGGCGGCTTGGCAAATCTGGTCGAACTGGGCGGTCAGGCCAAAGGGCAGGGCCACGCAGAATGCGCGCACGAAAAGCGTGTTGATGATGGCGTACTGCCGGGGATACGGAAAATCCTTGATGCGTTCGGCCTGGCCTTGCAGGTCGAGCAGGTCGCGCAGGCGTCCGTTCAGATCGGCGTATTCCGAGGACGTGATTGCGCCATCGTCCAGCAGTTGCCTTGCCGCGCGGCCTTGCCCATCCAGAAGCTGCACCGCCTTGTTGTCAGCCGCCGCCAAGGCCGCGATTTCCGCTGCCGGCAGATAACGAGCCAGCGCGGATTCGAGCGGCATGCGGCGCTCGGGGATCACGTAGCGCTTGACGTACTCTGCATTCGGCCGGCTCTGCATGGACTCCCAGACGCGAGGCGCGCGAAGCTGATAACGCAGCGCGGTCAGCCACGCCAGATGCCGGTCGACCAGCCCGGCGTCGCGTCCCGCGTCACCGGCATAGTGGCCGCACAGCACGCCCCACGCGCGGCTGGCGCTGACGATGCCCATCCAGATCTTCTGCGCCTCAACCGTGCGCGTGTAGGTCTGCACATTCTTGAAGCCCACGACGAATGTCGTCGCGGTGCCCAGCAGCGTCACGACCGACAGCGGCAGCGTCAGCCACTTCATGCCGGCCACCTGATACAGCAGCACGGGCACAAGGCTGAAGGCGGCGAGGCCGTAGATGGTCCGGCGCGTCCAGACGACGAATTCGCACAGGCGATAGGATTTTCCGAGGTGCATGATGTCGATCCTTGAGAGCCTTCAGACGTTCGTTCAATGAACAGACGAGCCTGCCTGGCGCGGCGTCTTCGCGCCCCACGCGCGCCGGGCATAGCGATAGGCCAGGAAAAGCGCGACCGCCGCGACGGCAACGACAGACGCGCGCCCGCCCAGCGCGCTCAACGCCGCCAGCAACGCTTCCACGCGCGCGGAAAACACCGCGCCCAGCACCAGCCCCGCCGCAGCCCACAGTGCCAGTCCCGCGCAGTCGTGCCAGATGAACGACCGCAGCCGCGTGCCGCTGGCGCCGCACAACGGCACGGCCACCATCGACAATCCGGGCATGAAGCGCGCAACGATCAAGAGGCGTACTCCCCAGCGGTTGAAGAAGCGCTCGGTTCTGCTGATGCACGCGTCGCGCGAGAGCGAAAGGTTGCAGACGGTGTGCAGCGTGCGGGCGCCGTAGCGTCTGCCGCCGCGAAACCACAGCAGGTCGGCCAGAACACCCGCCAGCACTGCGACGGCCAGCACAACAGCCAGCGGCAGGGCGGCATGGCCCGGTGCGCCGGCTGTCGCCGCCTGGCTGGCGCCCACGGCGATGAGCGTGGGCATGACGGGCAGCGGCAGGCCGAGTGATGCGCCCAGCACGTTCAGGAACACGGCCAGTACGCCGTATTGTGCGATCCATTCATGCGGCAGCATGCGGCGCTCCGTGCGTCTTGCCGTGGGGGGCGATGGTGGGCATGCGCATGTCGGATCTCCTGGAATCGCCGCGCCGCGCCGCGGAGCGTGGCCGGTCAGGACAGATCCTAGAGGCGGCGCCCTTGGGGCGGTAGACCCGCGCAGGGACGCACGGTGTTGTCCGGGCGACAACAATGCGCTGCGGGCACGCCGTGGGCGAGGTTTATGCGCTTTCGCGGGTCACGATGCGAAAGCCGATTTCCACCACTGATTGCGCGGGACGCTGTCCGTTCGCGCGCAGGCCGATCATCTCGGCTGCCTGTGCGCCGATCGCGGCGCCGTCCACGTGCACGGTCGTGATGGCCGGGGACATCGACGCGGCGATCTCCATGTCGCCAAAGCCCATCACGGCCAGTTGCCGCGGCACGTCCAGCCCTTGCGCGGCGGCCTCGGTCAGGACGCCGGCGGCCATCATGTCCGAGCTGCAGAACACCGCGTCGATGCCCTGGTTTGAGCGTTGCAATGCGCGCAGGCCTTCGCGGCCCTGCGCGTGCGTCGTCGGCGCGGGCATGTAGTGCACCAGCGGTTCCGGCAGGCCCGACTCGACGGCCGCGCGAACCAGGCTTTCGGCGCGCAGGCGGGCGCGGTGGTCGTCGCCGCTCAGCACCGCCTGCCGCGTCTTGCCTGCGTCGCGCAGGTAGTGGCTGACCGCGGCGCCGATCGCGTCGTGCGACAGGCTGAGCAGCATGTCGATGGGGGCGTCCGTGGCGTCCCACGTCTCGACGATGGGAATGCCGGAGGCTTTCAGCAGTTGGCGGCCCTGCGGAGAGTGCATCACCCCCGTCAGCACGATGCCGTCGGGGCGGCGGCCGATGATGGCGCGCAGCAGCGCGTCTTCGCGCGGCGAGTGGTAACCGCTTTGACCGACCATGAGCTGGAAACCCTTGGCCTCGAGCGACTGCGTCAGCGCGGTCAGCATGCCGCCGAACAGAGATCCCGCGATCGACGGCACCAGCACCATCACCAGATTGCTGCGCGACAGGCGCAGGCTGCCGGCCATCAGGTTGGGCACGTAACCCAACGCTTGGATCGCGGCGTTGACCTTGTCCAGCGTGGCGGGCGAGACCTGCTGAGGCGTATTGATGGCGCGCGACACGGTGATCATCGACACCCCAGCCGCCTGCGCCACCTCGCGCACCGTGACGTTGGCGCGCTCTGACGAGCGGGAGGGGGAATCGGCTGGCGGCATTCGGGACGGGCGCATCTGAAAGAGGGGACGAAAACGTGGCGTGAAGCTGGCGTCAAGCCTACCCGCAGACACCGGCTTTGCGGGCCGGGAACACTCAGGGTTTGTACGGATGGCGGACGGCAAACGCAGCGAAATATGCTAGTGACGCCGTGATGTTAACGTTAACAAATAGAATGTTAACGTTAACGTACATAAAAGAACTTAATCCGGAGACAGTAATGACGAGCAATGCGCGCAAGTGGATTCTTGGTGTGACCCTGATGGCCGCAGCCGGCGTGGCGCACGCCTGGCCCGACAAGGCCGTCACCGTCGTCGTGCCGTTCCCGCCTGGCGGCGCAACCGATTCGGTGGCGCGCGCCTTGGCCAACAAGCTGGGCGAACAGCTCAAGCAGTCCTTCGTGGTGGAAAACAAGGCTGGCGCCACCGGCACCATCGGCGCATCACAGGTGGCCCGCGCCGCGCCCGACGGCTACACCCTGATGGTCACGTCGCTGGCGCCGCTGGTCGTGGCCCCGCACCTGATGAAAGGCATCACCTACGATCCGGCCAAGGACTTCACGTACCTGACCGTGGCTGTCCAGACCCCCAACGTGCTCGTCGTCAGTCCGCAGCTCGCCTCCAAGGTCAACACCGTGCAGGACGTGCTGGCGCTGCTCAAGGAAAAGCCGGGCGCGATCAGCTTCGCGACGTCGGGCGCGGGTTCGTCCGATCACCTGACCGCCGAGCTCTTCTGGCAGAAGACCGGCACCAAGGGCCTGCATGTGCCTTACAAGGGCGGCGCGCCGGCCATTTCCGATCTGCTGGGCAACCAGGTGGAGATGTCGTTCCAGAATGTGAACGCCGTGCTGCCGCACATCAAGTCCGGTAAGCTCAAGGCCATCGCCGTCACGGGTTCCAAGCGTTCGCCGGTGCTGCCCGACGTGCCCACGTTCGCCGAAGCGTCGGTGCCGGGCGTCGACGTCTACGCCTGGCAGGCCGTCGTGGCCCCCAAGAACCTGCCCGCCGACGTGCGCGACAAGCTGTCCGCCGCCCTGACCGCCGCCCTGAAGGATCCGGCGATCAGCAAGCCCTTCACCGACATCGGCCTGGAAGTCGTCGCCAATTCGCCCGAAGCCTTCACCAAGTTCCAGCAGCAGGAAAGCGCCCGCTGGAAGCAGGTTATCGAGACCGGTGGCATCTCCGTGCAATGACGCAACGCGCCCGGCCGTGGCGGCCGGGCTTTTTCAAGAAGCAATCATGACTCTTCACGCATCGCAAGCCTCCCAGACGCCCACGATCACCGGCATGCGCGTCGTGCCGGTGGCCGGCCAGGACTCCATGCTGCTCAACCTGAGCGGCGCCCACGCGCCTTACTTCACGCGCAACCTGGTCATCCTGACCGACAGCGCGGGCAACACCGGCGTGGGCGAAGTCCCCGGCGGCGAAAAGATCCGCAACACGCTGGAGGACGCGCGCGCCCTTATCGCGGGCAGCTCGATCGGCAACTATCAGCACACGCTGAATCAGATGCGCCAGGCGTTCGCCGGACGGGACAGCGAGGGCCGCGGCGCCCAGACCTTCGACCTGCGCGTGGCGATCCATGCCGTGACCGCGGTGGAATCGGCCTTGCTGGACCTGCTGGGCCAGCACCTGGGCGTGCCTGTAGCCGCCCTGTTGGGCGAAGGCGTGCAGCGCACGTCCGTGCAGATGCTGGGCTATCTGTTCTACGTGGGCGACTCCGCGCAAACGCCGCTGCCGTACCAGACGGCGCCCGACGCCGAAGGCTGGCTGCGCGTGCGGCACGAAAAGGCGATGACGCCCGAGGCCATCGTCCGCCTGGCCGAAGCGGCCCACGACCGCTACGGTTTTCAGGACTTCAAGCTCAAGGGCGGCGTGCTGCGCGGCGAAGAAGAGGTCGAAGCCATTCGCGCCTTGCACGAGCGTTTCCCCGAAGCGCGCGTCACGCTCGACCCGAATGGCGGCTGGCTGCTCAAGGACGCGGTGCGCCTGTGCCGCGACCTGCACGGCGTAATGGCCTATGCCGAAGACCCCTGCGGCGCCGAAGGCGTGTTTTCCGGCCGCGAAGTCATGGCCGAATTCCGCCGCGCCACCGGCCTGCCCACCGC
>CBHWAL010000308.1:0-6112 GCA_966111495.1 uncultured Achromobacter sp.
GCGTACTACATCGACTACCGTAACGCGCGTCCCAAGTACCTGGAAAACTTCTGGGCCCTGGCGAACTGGGATTTCGCCGCCAAGAACTTCGCCTGATCGGCGGTTCCGGCATGCATGCGGCCCTTGCGCCGCAGCCCTGAATGCAACCCCTCGCCCCGGCGAGGGGTTTTCTTTTTGTTCAGGAAAAAGTCAGTTTCGAAAACCCTGTCGATTGTCGCGTTCATTACACGGAACGGACTGACGCGCGAACTGGCTTTTCTTCAGGGTAAGCCCTTAGCCAAACGTCGCTATCGTTGCCCACGGTCGGCGCCTGCACCCCGGAGCGCATGGCTGCGGCAAGACCGCAATAGCCGGGGCAATCACAGGGAAGGGAAGCATGTTGCGGTTATTTTCGGGGATGCGCATCGGCGCTCGCCTGACAGGGGCGTTTTTGCTGGTGGCGGTGATAGGCGGTGCGATCGGGGCCTTTGGGGTGTGGGGGCTGGCGCGCATCAATGACATGAACGACAGGCTTTACGGCACCGAACTGCGCGGCATTTCGGATCTGAAGGAAGCCAATATCAACCTGATCTACGCGGGCCGTGCGCGCAATGCGTACCTGGCGGCGTCAACTGACCAAGAGCGGCTGGCGCTGCGCAAGCAGTTCGACGACGCGGTCAAGAACATGGACGTGCTGCGCGAGAAGGCAGCCGCCACGTTTTACGAAGAACAGACCAAGCACCTGCTGGCGCAGTTCGGCGAATCCGAGCAGGTCTGGAAGCGCGAGGCGGCCGCGTTCTTCGAGGCAGCCAAGTCGCAGCCCATGACGCAAACCGATCCGCGCGTGGCCGAGGCCGAAAAGCGCGTCATCGCCTCGTCGCAGAAGCTCGATGACCTGATGACCAATCTGGCCGTCAGCAAGGAAAAGGCCGCCGAGCGCTCTGTGGCAGAAGGCACGGCGCTCTACAACACGGTTCGCGCCATCATGATCGCCCTGGCGATCGCTGGCGTGGCCATTGGGATGCTGCTGGGATGGCTGGTCACGCGCGGCATCGTGCGCCCGTTGGGCGAGGCCGTGTCGGCGGCGCGCCAGGTGGCCGCGGGCGACCTGACCACGGATATCCGCGTGGTCACGCGCGACGAAACCGGCGACCTGATGGGCGCGCTCAAGGCCATGAATGAAAGCCTGGCCCGCATCGTCAAGGACGTGCGCGACGGCTGCGAAAACATCGCCTCGGCGTCGTCGCAGATCGCGCAGGGCAACGCCGACCTGTCTCAGCGCACGGAAGAGCAGGCATCCTCGCTCGAAGAAACCGCGGCCTCGATGGAACAACTGACCAGCACGGTGCAGCAGAACGCCAACAACGCCAGCGAGGCCGACCGTCTGGTCAGTCAGGCGTCGAACGTCGCCGTGCGCGGCGGCGAGGTCGTCGAAGGCGTGGTGCAGACCATGAGCGCGATCTCGGATAGCTCGCGCCGCATTGCCGACATCACGGGCGTGATCGACGGGATTGCGTTCCAGACCAACATCCTGGCGCTCAACGCCGCGGTTGAAGCGGCGCGTGCGGGCGAGCAGGGCCGCGGCTTCGCGGTCGTGGCAGGCGAGGTGCGCACGCTGGCCCAGCGTTCCGCGGTGGCGGCCAAGGAAATCAAGGCCTTGATCGACGAGTCGGCGACGCGCGTCGAAGGCGGCTCGCGTCAGGTCGACGAGGCTGGACGCACGATGCGCGAAGTCGTCGACAGCGTTCGTCAGGTCGCGACGCTGGTGCGCGAGATCTCGGGCGCATCGGAAGAGCAATCGACCGGCATCGGTCAGGTGAACCAAGCCGTCTCGCAGATGGACACGGTGACTCAGCAGAACGCCGCCCTGGTCGAAGAAGCCGCAGCCGCCGCAGCCAGCATGCAGGAGCAGGCCACGCGCCTCGCGCAGGAAGTGCGCCGCTTCAAGGTGGATGCAGGCGGTGGGTCGGCGGAGCAGTCACAGGCCCGGCTGATGCCGGCCGAACGCGTGGCGGTGCGCAAGCCCGCTGCAGCCCGTGCGGCGCAGGCCCGGCCCGCGCTGGCAAGCGCTTCGCAGGACGACTGGTCGTCGTTCTGAGGTCCGGCCCGGTGGGGATGGGGCGGCCGTTGACCGTCCGATCCCGCCCGCACTCCCGCCCGCACTTCCGGTGTGGGAACGCTGCATTCTTTCGGCTGCGGGTCAGGCTGGGATGGTAAGGTTGGCAACCTCTCCACGCCGCCCTGTCCCCGTCCATGAGTCTGCCCGACCCCGTCCGCCGCGTTATCGCCCGAACACGCTGGGTGGTGCGCCGCAAGGTGCGTCAAATCAACCGTCTGTCGAAGAAGAGTGTGCAGCTTGGGCTGCTGCTTGGCGGCGCCGCGATGGTGGCGCTCATGTCGCTGGGTTTTACCTATCTGGCTGACAAGGCGCTGGCCTGGAACCGCCAATGGGTGGCCTACAACGGCTGGCTGGCGTTGCTGGTCATGCCGTTCGGGCTTGCCGCCCTGCGCTGGCTTACGCTGCGCTTCGCGCCAAATGCCTCCGGCAGCGGCATTCCCCAGGTCATCGGCGCCTTGTCGCTGCCGCCCGGCCCCAGCCAGAACAGCCTGGTGTCGCTGGCCCAAAGCCTGTGGAAGATTCCGCTGGCATTCTTTGGCATGCTGTGCGGTGCGTCGATCGGGCGTGAAGGGCCCTCCGTGCAGGTCGGCGCGGCGCTTATGCTGGCGTGGGGCGATTTCTGGAAGCGCCGCGGCTTGCAGTTGCGCGGCTTTCACGCCAACGAGCTGATCGCGGCGGGCGCCGCGGGCGGCCTGGCGGCGGCCTTCAACGCGCCGCTGGCCGGCGTGATCTTCGCCATCGAGGAACTGGGACGCGGCACCGTGCTGCGCTGGCAGCGGCTGGTGCTGATCGGCGTGCTTTCCGCCGGCTTCCTGGTGGTGGCGGTGGAAGGTAACAATCCTTACTTCGGTGTCTTCGCCGGCGCACCGCTGTCGCAGAACATGGTGATGTGGATCGTCATCTGCGCTGCGCTCAACGGCGCGCTGGGCGGCATCTTCGCCCGCCTGTTGGGCAAGGGGCCGATCGGCGCGGCGCCGCAGTCGTGGCGCGCATGGATCCGCACCCATCCGATCTGGACGGCGTTCATCATGGGGCTGGCCCTGGCGGTGATCGGCCTGTGCACCGCGGGCAGCGTGTACGGCACCGGCTATGCCGTCGCGGCCGACCTGCTCAACGGCAAGGACTCGGTGCCGGACGGCTTTGGCCTGGCCAAGCTGGCGGCCACCGTGGCGTCGTACTGGGCGGGCATTCCCGGCGGCATCTTCACGCCGGCGCTGACCACCGGCGCGGGCATCGGCCATCACATCTGGGAGCTGGCGGGCGAGGGCGTCGACCAGCGCGTGCTGGTGCTGCTGTCGATGGCCGCCTTTCTGGCGGCCGCCACGCAGGCGCCGCTGACGGCAAGTGTCGTGGTGATGGAAATGACGGGCAGCCAGCCGATGCTGTTCTGGCTGCTGGTGGGGTCGCTGCTGGCATCGGGCGTATCGCGCCAGTTCTGCCCGCAGCCGTTCTACCATCTGGCGGCCGGCCGTTTCCGCCGTCAGGCTATCGTCGACGCGGGCCGCGCGGCCAAGTCCGGGGCGCACTGATACCGGGCAAGCCCGCCCGGTTCCGTGCACGCGCGCGCCGGGTAATGTGAACGTCTACTGGACACTGTCCGTGCTGCGGACATCCTGGCCACGCACCAACTTGGCGCGAAACCGCTGCGTTAACATCGTCCGATCCCGAGTTCTTTCACTTCACTCCGAGCTTCCCATGACCGTGAATGCCTTTATCTGTGATGCGATTCGTACCCCCTTCGGCCGCTACGGCGGTGCGCTGGCTGCCGTGCGGCCCGACGATCTGGCTGCCGTAGCCATCAAGGCCCTCGCGGCGCGCAATCCTGGCGTGCGCTGGGAAGAACTCGACGACGCCATCATGGGCTGCGCCAACCAGGCGGGCGAAGACAACCGCAACGTGGCCCGCATGGCCACGCTGCTGGCCGGCCTGCCGGTCGAAGTGCCCGGCGCCACTGTCAACCGCCTGTGCGGTTCGGGTCTGGACGCCATCGGCACCGCCGCGCGCGCCATCCGCGCCGGTGAAGCCGGCCTGATGCTAGCGGGCGGCGTGGAAAGCATGAGCCGCGCCCCGTTCGTCATGGGCAAGGCCGACAGCGCCTACTCGCGCAGCGCCGCCATTTATGACACGACCATCGGCTGGCGTTTCATCAACAAGCTGATGAAGGCGCAATACGGCGTGGACTCGATGCCCGAGACCGCCGAAAACGTCGCCGACGATTTCAACATCAGCCGCGCCGACCAGGACCTGTTCGCGCTGGCGAGCCAGGAAAAAACCGCGCGCGCGCAGAAGGAAGGCTACTTCGACGCCGAGATCGTGCCCGTGTCGATCGCCCAGAAGAAGGGCGACCCGATCATCGTCTCCAAGGACGAGCATCCGCGTGAAACGTCGCTCGAATCGCTGGCCAAGCTCAAGGGCGTGGTCCGCGAAGGTGGCAGCGTCACGGCCGGCAACGCGTCGGGCGTGAACGACGGCGCCGCCGCGCTGCTGCTGGCTGACGAAAAGGCCGCTGCCCGCCATGGCCTGACCCCGCGTGCCCGGGTCGTCGGCATGGCAACCGCCGGCGTCGCGCCGCGCATCATGGGCATCGGTCCGGCGCCCGCCACGCTGAAGGTGCTGGCCCAGACCGGCCTGACGCTGGACCAGATGGACGTGATCGAACTGAACGAAGCGTTTGCCGCGCAAGGTCTGGCCGTGCTGCGCCAATTGGGCATTGCCGACAACGACCCGCGCGTGAACCCCAACGGTGGCGCGATCGCCCTGGGCCACCCGCTGGGCGCCAGCGGCGCGCGTCTGGCCACCACGGCCATCAATCAGCTTCACCGCACCGGCGGCCGCTACGCGCTGTGCACGATGTGCATCGGCGTCGGCCAGGGCATCGCACTCATCATCGAACGCGTGTAAAGCACGTCGAACGCCCGGCAGGGCGCGTTGCGCTGCCCGGCAAACAACAAGGGAGCCCTCGGGCTCCCTTTGTCATTCAGTGCGTCGGCGGTCTGCCGAAAAGATTCAGGGCAGGCCGTCGAGCTTTTTGCCGGCGGCGATGCCGTGCTTGTCGAACCAACCTTGCGCCATCTCCAACGCGTACCGCACCGGCTTTTTCGCGCAATGCGGATCCTCGGTCTGGGGCGCCATGTCTTCAATGTTGACGATCGTGCCGTCGTCGGCGATAAAGGCAATCGACAGGGGCAGCAGCGTGTTGCGCATCCAGAAGCACTGCACGTCCGGGCGGTCGAAGACGAACAGCATGCCGTCGTTGCCGGGCAGCTCTCTGCGGAACATCAGGCCGTCGCGCCGCGTAGCGTCCGTGTCGGCGACTTCCGCGCGGATAATATGGATGCCGGCCGACAGTTGCGTGGTGGGCAGACGCGGCTGCGGGCCGGTCTGTTGCTGGGCGCTGGCGGGCAGGGGCAGGGCGGCGGTTGCGATCGCAATGGCTGCGGCGGCGATCACCGACACTTTGCGGCCGGCCGCGGTTCCCGCTGAGGCTGCCCTGGTGAACGATGTTTTGAACAGCATATGAACAATGGGAAACAAAACGGCAATCTTCAGCATGGCCCGGCGGAGTAATAAGAAAATAACAAGGCGGGGCCCGAAAGCCCCGCCTGCATAATGGCGCAACCTAACCGTTGCGCTTTAAAGGGTAACTCAGGCAGCCGTAATATTGAGCGCCTGTTTACCTTTAGGCCCCTGAATAATCTCGAAGGCCACTTTCTGGCCTTCTTTCAGGGTTTTAAAACCATTCATCTGGATGGACGAGAAGTGGGCGAACAGATCTTCACCGCCATCGTCGGGCGTAATGAAGCCAAACCCCTTTGCATCGTTGAACCATTTGACGGTGCCCGTCGATTTGGGATTGTCCCCTTGGACGGCGGTTGCGGTCGTATCAGACATGCGGCCTGCCTCATTGAATCGTATGTTGACAGAAGGGCATTGTGGTCTAGACCCCTTTCCCCCCTCCGGCTTCCTGGCAGATTTTCGGTAAATTGAAAACCCCAGAATGCGTGGATAATGCGC
>CBHWAL010000309.1:0-6088 GCA_966111495.1 uncultured Achromobacter sp.
ACGTGCTGCTGCTGGACAAGACCGGCACCATCACCTTCGGCAACCGCCAGGCCTCCACCTTCCTGCCCGCGCCTGGCGTGTCCCCGCGCGAGCTGGCGGACGCCGCGCGCCTCGCGTCGCTGGCCGACGAGACGCCGGAGGGCCGCAGCATCGTGGCGCTGGCGGACAAGGCCATCCATGCGCCCGCGCCGCGCATGACCGGCATCGAATTCGTGCCGTTCACCGCGCAGTCGCGCATGAGCGGCGTCGACATGGGTGAGCGCCAGATCCGCAAGGGCGCGGTCGACGCGATCCAGGCGTGGCTGGCCGCGCAGGGCGCCAGCGTGCCCGCCGAGGCCCTGCGTCTGGCCGAAGACGTGGCGCGCCGCGGCAGCACGCCGCTGATGGTCAGCGACGGCAACCGCGCGCTGGGCGTCGTCGAGCTCAAGGACATCGTCAAGCCCGGCATCCAGTCGCGCTTTGCCGAACTGCGCCGCATGGGCATCAAGACCGTGATGATCACCGGCGACAACAAGCTGACCGCCGCGTCCATCGCGGCCGAAGCGGGCGTGGACGACTTCCTGGCCGAAGCCACGCCCGAGGCCAAGCTCAAGCTCATCCGCAACTACCAGTCGGAAGGCCGCCTGGTCGCGATGACGGGCGACGGCACCAACGACGCGCCCGCGCTGGCGCAGGCCGACGTGGCGGTGGCAATGAATTCGGGCACCCAGGCCGCCAAGGAAGCCGGCAACATGGTGGATCTGGATTCCAACCCGACCAAGCTCATCGAGATCGTCGAGATCGGCAAGCAGATGCTGATGACGCGCGGCGCGCTGACCACGTTCAGCGTGGCCAACGACGTCGCCAAGTATTTCGCCATCATCCCCGCCGCCTTCGCCACGGTCTATCCGCAGCTCGACGTGCTGAACATCATGGGTCTCGCCACGCCGTCCTCCGCGATTCTGTCGGCCGTGATCTTCAACGCGCTGATCATCGTGGTGCTGATCCCGCTGGCCTTGAAGGGCGTGCGCTACCGCCCGCTCGGCGCCTCGGTGCTCCTGCGCCGCAACCTCCTCATCTATGGCCTGGGCGGCCTCCTGGTGCCGTTTGCCGGCATCAAGCTGGTCGACATGGTGCTGGCCGCGCTGGGCTGGGTGTAAGGCGTGACGCCTGACGCCATCCAAGCCACCGCAATACAAAGGAACTCCTCATGACCACCGCAACTTCCACGCCGCGCCAAGGCGGCCTCCTGCGCCCCGCGCTGACCCTCTTCACCGCGCTGTCGCTCATCACCGGTCTGGCGTATCCGTTTCTGACCACCGGCATCGCGTCCGCCGTGTTTCCGCATCAGGCCGCCGGCTCGCTGATCGAGCAGGACGGCAAGGTGATCGGTTCGGAATGGATCGGCCAATCGTTCACCTCGCCACAATACTTCTGGGGCCGCCCGTCGGCCACCGCGCCCATGCCGTACAACGCGGCGGGCTCCGGCGGCTCGAATCTCGGCCCGCGCAACCCCGCGCTGGCCGAGGCCATCGAAGCGCGCATCGCGGCCCTGAAGGCGGCCGATCCGGACAATGCCGCGCCCGTTCCGGTCGACCTGATCGCCGCGTCGGGCAGCGGGCTGGATCCGCACATCAGCCCGGCGGCCGCGGCGTACCAGGCCGGCCGCGTGGCGCGCGCCCGCAATCTGCCGCGCGACGAGGTCGATGCGCTGATCCGGGCTCACACCGCCACCCCCTGGCTGGGCGTGCTGGGCGACCCCGCGGTCAACGTGCTGACGCTGAACCTGGCGCTGGACAAGCTGCGCGTGGCGCGCTGATGCGGCGGCGTATAGTATTGCCAGCCGTTTCCTCCCTTCCCTTGCGCGTTCATGGCTGACATCGCTGGCGAGCGTCCCGATCCGGACGCGCTCTTGAAGACCCTGGACGACGCCGAGCGCCAGGCGGTGCGCGGCAAGCTGCGCGTGTATTTCGGGTCGTCGGCCGGCGTGGGCAAGACCTACGCCATGCTGGCGGCGGCGCGCGCGCAGGCGGCGCAGGGCACGGACGTGCTCGCCGGCATCGTCGAAACCCACGGCCGCCGCGAAACCGCGACGCTGCTCGACGGCCTGCCGGTCCTGCCGCTCAAGGACGTGGCCTACCGCGGTCACACGCTCAAGGAATTCGACCTGGATGGCGCCCTGCTGCGCCGCCCCGCCCTGGTGCTGGTCGATGAACTTGCCCATTCCAATGCCCCGGGCTCGCGCCACGCCAAGCGCTGGCAGGACATCCAGGAATTGCTGGCGGCCAGCATCGACGTCTGGACGACGCTGAACGTGCAGCACCTGGACAGCCTGAACGAGGCCGTCGGCAGCATCACGGGCGTGCGCGTCTGGGAAACAGTGCCCGACGACGTGTTCGACGCGGCCGACGAGGTCATGCTGGTGGACCTGTCGGCCGATGAACTGCTGCGCCGCCTGAAGGAAGGCAAGGTCTATCTGCCCGAGCAGGCCCGCCACGCGGCCCGCAATTTCTTTCGCAAGGGCAATCTGATCGCGCTGCGCGAACTGGCGCTGCGCCGCACCGCCGAGCACGTGGACGACGACGTGCAGGCTTATCGCCGCGATCGCGCCATCGAACCGGTGTGGCGCACGCGCGAGGCCATCGTCGCCTGCATCGGGTCAGATGCCGACGCCGAATACGTGATCCGCAGCGCCCACCGCATGAGCCAGCAGCTCGATTGCGATCTGCACGTCGTCACCCTCGACACGCCGCGCGCCGCGCCGCCCGCCGCTGCCGAGGTCGAGCGGCTGCAGCACGGCCTGGCGCTGGCCGACGCGCTGGGCGCGCGCACCGAGACGCTGGCGGGCGGCGACATGGTCGATGCTGTCGTCCGCTATGTCCGCCGCCACAACATCACCAAGGCGATCGTGGGCCGCACCCGCGCCGGCGGCTGGCAGCGGCTGCGGCTGTCGCTGACCGCGCTGCTCACCGCCATCATGTCGCCGGGCTGGCTGTGGCGGCGCCACAGCTTTGCCGACATGCTGGCCGCCGGCTGCCCGGAGATCGACATCATCCGGCTGGGCGCGCCGCCAGTTCCCGCGCCTGCGCCGCCCGGCCGCGATCCGTTCACGCTGGGCCGCCGCCCTTCCGGTGACGAACGCGGGGCGCGGCCGCTGGCGGGCTATGCGTGGGCGCTCTGCTATTGCGCCGTGGCCACGGCGCTGTCGGCACTTGCCTTCCCGACCCTGCACCAGACCAACATCGTCATGCTCTTTTTGCTGGCGGTGGCCGCGGTGGCGCTGCGCCACGGGCGCGGCCCCGCCGCGCTGGCATCCGTGGTCAGCGTCGGATTGTTCGACTTCTTCTTCGTGCAGCCGTTGTCGTCATTCGCAGTGTCTGACGTGCAATACCTGCTGACCTTCGGCGTGCTGCTCGGCGTGGGGCTGCTGATCGGCCAGTTGACCGCCGGCCTGCGGCTGCAGGCGCAGGCTTCGGTCAAACGCGAGGCCGACGCGCGCAGCCTGTATGAATTCGCGCGCGAACTGTCGTCCGCCCTGCTGCCCGAGCAGATCGTCGCGCTGGCCGGCTCGTTCGTGCATGCCACATTCAGCGCGCGCTGCTCGCTCTACATCCTGGGCCTGGACGACCGCCTGAAACTCGCCTCGCCGGCCAGCGGCGACACGCCCGCGCCGGAATCGGCGCTGGCGCAGTGGGTATACGACCACGGCCAGCCGGCGGGCGCGGGTACCGCCACCCTGTCCAACAGCGCGTTGCTGTACCTGCCGCTCAAGGCGCCCATGCGCACGCGGGGCGTGCTGGTGCTGGACGCGCCCCGCCGCAGCCTCTACACGAATCCCGACACACGCCGCCAGGTCGAGGCGTACGCCACCCTGATCGCCATTGCGCTCGAACGCCTGCACTACGTCGAAGTCGCGCAGCAGGCGGTGGTCAGCATGGAATCTGAAAAGCTGCGCAATTCGCTGCTGGCCGCGGTATCGCACGACCTGCGCACGCCGCTGACCAGCCTGGTCGGCATGACCGATACGCTGATGCGCCAGCAGCACGAGCTACCCGACGGCGTGCAGGACACCGTGCGCGCCATGCGCGATCAGGCGCAGCGCATGCACGCGCTGGTCGTCAATCTGCTGGACATGGCGCGGCTGCAAAGTCGCGACGCGCCGCTGCGCCTGGAGTGGCAATCCATCGAAGAGCTGGTCGGCGCCGCGCTGGCGGCCATGCGCGAACCGCTGGCGGGCCACAAGGTTGAAGTCGCGCCCTTGTCGGCGCTGCCGCTGGTGGAGTGCGACGGCGTGCTGATCGAGCGCGTGCTGTGCAACCTGCTGGAGAACGCGGGCAAATACACGCCCGCCGGCAGCACGTTGCGCATCCATGCCTTCGTGCATGAGACCGAAACGCATGAGGCTGAAACGCATGAGGCTGAAACACGCAAGGCCGAAATGCGTGTGGCCATCGCCGACAACGGTCCCGGTGTCGCGCCGGGCGCCGAGCGCCGCATCTTCGAAAAATTCACGCGCGGCGAACGCGAGTCCGCCACGCCCGGCGTCGGCCTGGGACTGGCGGTGTGCGAAGCCATCGTCGCCGCCCATCACGGCCGCATCTGGGTCGAACACGCGCCGGGCCAGGCCAGCGGCGCGCAGTTCGTCTTCAGCCTGCCGCTGGGCACCCCGCCCCAGATCCAACCCGAAACCGCCTGAGTCCGCGCCATGTTCGATTTCCAGCCCATAGTCCTCATCATCGAAGACGACGCCAACATCCGGCGGTTCGTCCGCCAGGCCCTGGAAAGCGAAGGCTGCGTGGTGCACGAGGCCGACACCGTCAAGCGCGGCCTGATCGAGGCCGGCACCCGCCAGCCCGATGCCATCGTGCTCGACCTGGGCCTGCCCGACGACGACGGCATGACGCTGATCCGCGAGCTGCGCGGCTGGACCGAGGTGCCGGTGCTGGTGCTGTCCGCACGCAGCGCCGAGGCCGACAAGGTGGCGGCGCTGGACGCGGGCGCCGACGACTACCTGGCCAAGCCTTTCGGGGTGAGCGAACTGCTGGCCCGCCTGCGCGTGCTGCTGCGCCGTCACGGCCGCGGCGGCGCGGGCAACTCGGCCGAGATCGCGTTTGGCGACGTGCGCGTCGACTTTTCGCGGCGCGTGGTGGAGCGCGCCGGCCAGCACGTGCATCTGACCGCGATGGAATACCGCCTGCTCGCCGCGCTGCTGGCCCATCGCGGCAAGGTCATGACGCACCGCGAGCTGCTGCGGCAGGTGTGGGGCCCGTCTCATGTCGAAAGCAATCACTACCTGCGGATCTACATGGGGCATCTGCGCCAGAAGCTCGAAGCCGACCCGGCGCAGCCGGTGTTCCTGATGACGGAGATCGGCGTCGGATACCGCTTCGCGGGCTGAGCGCCCGCGCTTGTCGCTGGTTTTGATACGCCCTTTACGCGCAAGGCGCGAGTCTTGTCTCGCGCTTTATGCCGATCCTCCTATTGTTGCGGTCCGCTCAACACCAGGAGGCTCCACATGCCCCGCAACACCCTCGCCGCGCTGGCGCTGCTTTCCCTCATTCCCATGGCACAGGCCGCCGACGCCCCCAGCGCCCCCGATGCCGCGTCGTCCTACTCCTTGACGGCCAACGTCACGCTCGCCAGCCAGTACCGCTATCGCGGCCTCATGCAGACCAACAACAAGCCCGCCATCCAGGGCGGCTTCGACCTCGCGCACGCCAGCGGCTTCTACGTCGGCAACTGGAATTCCAGCATCAGCTGGCTGAACGACAGCAACAGCGACGTCTCCGCGCCGGTGGAAATGGACTTCTACGGCGGCTACAAGGGCAATCTCACGGACAACATGCCCGTGGACCTGGGCGTGCTGCAGTACTACTACCCGGGCGACTATCCGTCCGGCTACACCAGCCCCGACACCACCGAACTCTACGCCGGCATCGGCTATGGCCCGGTCATGTTCAAGTACTCCCTCGCGCTGACCAACCTGTTCGGCTTTGCCGACAGCAAGTACAGCCAATACTTCGACCTGTCCGGCAACTTCGATACCGGCGTCTGGGACCTCGTCGTCAACGCCCACGTGGGCCGCCAGATTGTGCGCAATGTCGATAAC
>CBHWAL010000310.1:0-6084 GCA_966111495.1 uncultured Achromobacter sp.
ACGTGTCGATGAACATGCGCGCCGTGCTGCGCCGCATGGGCCGCAAGTCGTTCAATCCGGGCACGGCCAGCGCCATGTTCTTCCTGAACGCGAAGGACCCGGCCACCATCAACGCTACTCGCAAAGCGATGGTGGGCGTGGGCTACAAGGTGCAGCGCGCCGCGCACGATCTGTTCTCCGGCCTGGTCAAGAAGCAGACCGCCAAGCCGCCGGCGACGGTGGGCAAGCCGCCGCTGCGCGAGCAGGTCGTGCACTTCGTGAACAAGAAGATGCCCGGCGGATTGCCCAAGCAGGCCGCGCGCAAGCTGCTCGACATCGAAGACGCGAACTACGTGCCGATCATCCGCGATCCCAAGGCCACCACAGCCGACACGGAAGCGGTGTTCTACTTCCCCGGCTGCGGTTCCGAACGCCTGTTCTCGCAGGTCGGCCTGGCGACCCAGGCGATGCTGTGGCATGCGGGCGTGCAGACCGTGCTGCCGCCGGGCTACCTGTGCTGCGGCTATCCCCAGCGCGGCAACGGCATGACGGACAAGGCCGAGCAGATCATCACCGACAACCGGGTGCTGTTCCATCGCGTGGCCAACACGCTGAACTACCTGGACATCAAGACCGTGGTGGTCAGTTGCGGCACCTGCTACGACCAGCTTGCCGGGTATGAATTCGAGAAGATCTTCCCGGGCTGCCGGCTGATTGATATCCACGAATACCTGCTTGAAAAAGGCATCAAGCTGGAAGGGGCCAAGGGCGTGCGCTACATGTACCACGACCCCTGCCACACGCCGATGAAACTGCAGGAGCCCATGAAGACGGTGCGCGCGCTGGTGGGCGACGGCGCGGTCAAGAGTGACCGCTGCTGTGGCGAGTCCGGCACGCTGGCGGTCAGCCGTCCCGACATCTCCACGCAGGTGCGCTTCCGCAAGCAGGAAGAGCTGCTCAAGGGCGACGCCGCGATACGCAGCGACGGCTTCACGGGCGACGTGAAAGTCCTGACTTCGTGCCCGTCGTGCTTGCAGGGCCTGTCGCGTTACGAGGGCGACACCAAGATGGAGGCCGACTACATCGTGGTCGAGATGGCTCGCCACATCCTGGGCGAAGGCTGGATGGAGGACTACGTGGGCCGCGCGAACGCGGGCGGGATCGAACGGGTGCTGGTGTAAGCGTCAGCACGCGTCAAATGGAAACCGCGGCCAGTGATGGCCGCGGTTTTTTTTCGTGTTTGGACAGTGCGCTGGGCGAATTTCTCCGGCTCGCAAAGACCTCTTGAAACTCCAAAAACCGATCCCATACTCGGACTGAAGCGATCAGACCTGCGGTCGCCGGCGTCGCGGCTGTGATGTGTCTGCATCGGTCCCTTTTTTCGTTCGAGGAGATCTTCATGAGCAACTTTCCCTTCAACGATAGTGGCTTTGCCAGCGCCTTCGACGCGATTCAGGAGCACATGGGCCGCGTGCTGCGCAATGCCGGCGTGCCTGCCGCCTTGCGGGCGACGCCGCAGGCGTACTTTCCGCCGGTCAACGTGGGTGTGTCGGGCGATTCCATTGAAGTCGTGGCCTTTGTGCCCGGGATGGAACCCGAAGGCCTGAATGTGTCGATCGAGAAGAGCCTGCTGACCATCAGCGGCGAACGCAAGCCGCAAACACTTCCCGAAGGCGCCCGTTACTACGCGCGTGAACGCACGCAGGGTCGCTACACGCGCATCATCGAGCTGCCTGCGGACGCAGATCCCGACAACGTGCAGGCGCGATATACGGACGGCTGCCTGGCCATTTCCATCAAGCGCCGCGAATCGGCCAAGCCGCGCACCGTGACCGTGCAGTGACCCAGCCACGCAACCGCATAGGAGTATCGATCATGAATGAACGCAAAGACCTGACCGTGCCCGCCGAAGCGGCCGTTTCTGAGAAGCGCGAGGGGCGCAGCGTGACCGTGCCAACCGTGGATATCTTCGAGGACAAGGAAGGCATCACGCTGCTCGCGGATCTGCCCGGCGTGTCCAAGGAAAGGCTGCGCATCAACGTCGAGGCCGACGTGCTGCAGATCGAAGGCGAAGCTTCCGTCGAGACGCCCAGCGACCTGCGGCTGGTGCTGGGTGAAATGCGCGCGCCGCTCTTTCGCCGGTCGTTCCGGCTGGGGCAGGAGTTTGACCGCGCGCAGATCAGCGCCAGCCTGAAGCAGGGCCTCCTGACGCTGCGCATCCCGCGCGTGCGCGAGGCGCAGCCTCGGCAGATTCCGGTCGTGGCGGGGTGATTTGGGCGCCAAGGCACCAATAGGCGCTGACCCAGGTGTCAGACACCCGTTGAGATGTTGCCGCAAGCTGAAGATCATCTCCGCCGGGTGTCAGACACCGCCCGAAGCACGCCGTCCGGTGTCTGACACCGTCCCAAACACGTCCATGAAAAAAGCCGCGGTCCGATGACTGCGGCTTTCCCATTGCTGCATGACGCCGGGGGCAATCACTCCAGCTTGATGTTCGCCTTCTTGATGACGTCCGCCCAGGCGCTGCGCTCCTGATCGGCGTACGTCTTGAAGTCCTGCGCCGACATCGGCATGGGGATGACGCCCATGTCCAGCATCTTCTGCGACACCGCGGGTGACTTGAGCGTGGCGTCCAGATCGGCGGACAGCTTCTTCACCACCGCTTCAGGCAAACCGGCCGGGCCGACCAGGCCTTGCCAGGCGTAGGCCGTGAAATTGGCGACGCCCTGTTCGGCCATCGTCGGGACATCCGGCAGCACCGTCACGCGTTCGGGCGTGGCGGCGGCCAATACGCGCAGCTTGCCGGCCTTGACGTTGGGCAGGCCCGATCCCAAGTCGATGAACATCATGTCCACCTGGCCGCCAAGCAGATCCTGGATGGCGGGCGCGGCGCCCTTGTAGGGGACGTGCAGCACGTTGGCGCCGGTGCGCTGCTTGAACAGCTCCAGCGCCAGGTGATGCGGCGAGCCCGCGCCGGCGGAGGCCGACGTCAGCTTGCCCGGTTCCTTCTTGGCCGCGGCGAGCACGTCTTCGACCGTCTTGTACGGCGAATTGACGTTCACGGCCAGCAGCAGCGGGAATTTGGCGATGCCGCCGATGTAGGTGAACTTGGCGGGGTCGTAGGACAGCTTGGCGTATAGCGACGAATTGAAGGCCAGCGTGCCCGAGTCGGCGGTGCCCACCAGATAGCCGTTGGGCTCTGCCTGGGCAATGGCCGTGGCGCCGATGATGGTGCCGGCGCCCGGACGGTTCTCGACCACGATGGTCTGGCCCAGCGCCTTTTCCAGGCTGCTCGCGACCGTGCGTGCGACCACGTCGGTGCCGCCGCCGGCGGGGTAGGGAACGATCCAGCGGACCGGTTGCGTGGGCCAGGATTGGGCTGCGGCCGCGGTGGCGGCCAGCGACAGGGCGGCAAGCGCCAGCAGGCGCTTTGCGTGCTTGTGCATGAAGTGTCTCCTCGTGCGGGGTATCGTGAGCGCGGCGTCCACGTGTTGATCGACGTCAACTTTCGCCGCATTTTTTTGCGTCGCTATTATGCCTCGCGCCTACGCAAAAAGGGGCCCATGCATTGGGCCCCTGCAGCTCACCATCCGTTCGCCCTATTGCGGGTCGGGATAATGCCGCGCGCCGAAGATGGCCGAACCGATGCGGACCTCCGTCGAACCTTCCTCGATGGCCAGTTCAAAGTCGCCGCTCATGCCCATCGACAGGCGGTCCAGCGACACGCCGGGAATGCTTTCTTGAACCAGGCCATCACGCAGCTCGCGCAGCGCGCGAAAGCAGGCGCGGACCTCGTTGGGATCAGGCGAGTTGACCGCCAGGGTCATCAGCCCCTGCACGCGCAGCGTCGGGTACTCCGAGGCAATCCGACGCAGGAAGGGGGAGACCTCCTGGAGCTCCATGCCGAATTTGCTGGGTTCGGACGAGGTCTTGACCTGCACCAGCACGTCCAGGGTGCGGCCCTCATTTTGGAGGCGGCGGTGCAGGGCGTCGGCCAGCTCGACGCGGTCCAGGGACTGCACTTCGGCGGCGTCGCGGGCGGCGTCCTTGGCCTTGTTGGTCTGCAGGTGGCCGATGAGCACCCATTGCAGCCCCTCGCCTTCGAACGCGGCAGCCTTCTGGCGGATATCCTGCGTCTTGTTTTCGCCAAAACGCGTCAGGCCCAGCGCCATCGCCTGGCGGATGGCGTCCTCGCCGAAGGTCTTGCTGACGGGCAGCAACGTCACGCTGCCAGGGGCGCGGCCCGCGCGCTCGCAGGCCTCTCGGATGCGTTGCTGGATCTGGGCGAGGCGCCCGGCCATGGTGTCTTCGGCGGTCATGCTGCTCTCTCGCAAAAACAGGAAGTCCCATAGTGTAGGACGTGTTCCGGGCCCGCCGCCGCACGGGTATCCGCCGCCTTGAAACCCGCCGTTGACCCTGTCTGATTGGCAGGCTTAGAATTTGCGGAGATTTGTTTATATTTCAAAGTTCTATGCCGTCCGGCGCCGCCCATTCGGGCGACACGTTTCCCTCCTACTCAGCCCCCCACGCCATGTCCAGTGCAGCGCCCGAATACGTCTTTGCCACGCCCTTCCTGAATCCCCCCGCCTCGCCCATCCGATCGCTCATGCCCTACGCCATGCGTCCGGGCACCATTTCGCTTGCGGGCGGCTATCCGGCTCAGGAATTGTTCGACGTCGATGGCTTGTCGATTGCTTCGTCGCAGGTCACGGCCCGGCTGGGCGCCTGCCTGCAGTATTCCAACATCGACGGCCAGGCCAGCCTGCGGCATGAGCTGGCCCGCCTGTCCGCGGCGCGCGGCCTGCACTGCAATGCCGACACGGAACTGGTCGTGACGGGCGGCTCGCAGCAGGCGCTGGCGCTCTTGACCCGGGTGATGCTGCAGCCGGGCGACCACGCCATCATCGAGTCGCCGGCGTTCCCGAATTCCGTGCAGGCCTTGCGCTACACGGGCGCCACGGTGCATACCGTGCCGTCGGGCCCCGACGGCATCGACGTGGATGCGCTGGACGAACTGGCCGCGCGGGTGAAGCCCAAGATGGTCTGCGTCGTCGCCTCGTTCTCGAATCCCTGCGGCGCCACCCTGACGCGCGAGCGCCGGCTGCGCTTGCTGGAGCTGGCCGTCAAGCACCGCTTCCTGATCGTCGAGGACGATCCCTACAGCGAACTGCGCTTTGCCGGCGAAGCCGTGCCGCCCATCGCGGCGCTGGCCGAGGGCGAGGCCCGGCACTGGGCGGTGTACATGGCCAGCATGTCCAAGACCATGGCGCCCGCGCTGCGCATCGGCTGGCTGGTCGCGCCGCCCGAGATTCGCCGCCGCTGCGTTGGCGCCAAGGCGGCTGACGACATGGCGTCTTCGGCCTGGATTCAGGAAATCGTCGCCCAATATCTGGCCAATGGCCGCTACGACGAACACGTGCCGCGCATCCGCGCCGCCTACGGCCTGCGCTGCACTGCCATGGCCGACTCGCTGGCGCGGGAGCTCGACGGCCGCATCACGTTCAGCAAGCCCGAGGGCGGCATGTTCTTCTGGGCGCGGCTGACGGGCGATGTGGATGCCACGCGCCTCTTGCCCTACGCCATCGAGCACGAGGTGGTCTACGTGCCCGGCAAGGCGTTCTACGCCGACGCGGCCAAGGCGGATCTCTTTGCCATGCGCATGTCGTTTGCCACCATGAACGAAAGCCAGATCGCGCAGGGCATGGTCCGCCTGGGCCGCGCGCTGGACGCGTGCCAGGCCAACGAACCGGTGTCGATCTCGCTGGCGGCTTGACGGCGCGCAGCGCCACGCCCGCCCCGCATTGCTATCCTTTCTGCGCAGGCCGCCGGCACCCGCCGGCGGCATACCTAAATAAGCGCTCGTTATTTGGCGGGGGCGCTTCATGTCTATAAGCTTCTTGCCTTGGCGGGCTTTCGCGCCCGGTAGCAGAAAGGAATTCAGGTCATGAACATTGCAAAAGGGTTGGTGGGCGCGGCGCTCTTGATGGCGGCGTTCGCCACCAGGGTGGTGCGCCGGTCCGACTGGGTGGTCCACCGGGGAGCGGTGATGCACCCCGCATCTCGGAGGTGGTTGAAGGTCCAGAGCGCCTTGTTGTGAGTGTCGAA
>CBHWAL010000311.1:0-6062 GCA_966111495.1 uncultured Achromobacter sp.
GCCCGCCCGCGGCGGGGACGGGGTCGTCAACGGGGCAACCACCTGGGACGCCATCTCGGCAAGATCGCTCATGATCGGCGACATCATCGCGGTAATCGACTCTATCGCGTTCCAGACCAACATCCTCGCCCTGAACGCCGCCGTCGAAGCGGCCCGTGCGGGCGAACAGGGCCGCGGCTTTGCGGTCGTGGCGAGCGAAGTGCGCGCACTGGCCCAACGCAGCGCCAGCGCCGCCAAGGAAATCAAGCAGCTGATCAGCGACAGCGTCGGCAACGTCGAAGCCGGTTCGAACCTGGTCGGCGAGGCCGGCAGCACCATGAACGACATCGTGACGCAGGTGCGCCGCGTTGCCGACCTGATCGCCGAAATCGGCGCCGCCGCGCACGAGCAGGGACAAGGCATCTCGCAAGTGGGCGATGCCATCAACCAGCTCGATCAGACCACCCAGCAAAACGCCGCGCTGGTGGAAGAATCGGCCGCCGCCGCGCACAGCTTGAATTCGCAGGCGGCCACGCTGGTGAAGCTGGTCAGCGTCTTCCGTCTTGCTGAAGATGAAGCGCCGCGTTTCGTGGCGCAGCCGCAGGTTGCTCAGGTGCGGGAGGTGCAATCGGTTAGTTTGCAGCCGGTGGCGCAGCAGCCCGCAAGAACGCAGCCCGCAACGCCGCCGCGCGCGCTGGCCAAGCCGGCGTCTGCCCGTCCGGCCGCCGCCAAGCCGGCGGACACTCGCCGCGCCGAAGCCAAGCCTGCGCCGCAAGCCAAGGGCCCGCTGCGCGTTCCAGGCGACAAAAAGCCCGCGCAGTCGAATGATGATTGGGAAAGCTTCTGATCACGAAGCCGCGCCGGCGGTCGGACTGATGGATGGTGCGTCATTGACGCACCATCTGTAGCGCTTCGCTATCGGGATGTAGCGCTTCGCTATCGGGAACGCATCGCGGCAGCGTAAGCCGCCAACGTGTCCGCCATCTTCCCCGCCAACCGAAAGTGCGCATCCGCGTAACGCCGCGCGCTTTCAACCACGGCCTGAACCCGCGCCGGCTCCGACCGGATCTGCCAGATGCAGTCCGCAAATGCGGCCACGTCGCCGCGTGACGCCAGCCACCCGGTCTCGCCCGGCTCGACGATTTCCGGCAGCCCGCCCACATTGCTGGCGACAACCGGAATCCGCGCCGCAAACGACTCCGGCACGATGCGCGACCAGGCCTCGGCCAGCGACGGCACCAATACCACGTCGGCGGCATGAATCGTTTCCGCCACATCGTTGCGATGGCCTGCAAAGACAACGCTATCCGAAATTCCCAGATCGATAGCCAATCGGCGCAGCGACGCCGCATAGGGCTTGCTGCTCGGCGTGGGCATGCCTATCACCAACGCGATCGCGGGCAGCCCTTTCGTCCGAAGCTGATGAACGACTTTCAGCAGATCAGCCTGGCCTTTCTCCCGCCGCAGCATGCCGACCGTTGCCACCACGAAGTCGTCCGCCCCGGCCCGCATGCCGAGCGCCTGGCGGGCGTAAGTCCGCGCATCGGGCCCCGCCGCCCCGTTGAAGAAGCCATCGCCCGCCCATTCGCCCACCATGCTTATCCGTTTATCCGGCATAAGCCGCGCGGACAGCAGTTCCTGCTTTCCCAGCTGACTGGTCGCGATGACATGGTGGCAACCCATCTTCCATTCCAGCCGGCGGCGCAGCGAGGTGCGCATCGGCTTGGCGAAATGGCGGGTTCTGACGATGGCGCAGAGATCGCGGCATAAGGCGGCGGTTTTACCGTCGGCGCGGCTGTGGCTGTCGACGACGTCGATGCGCAGCGTCTTTACGATGCGCCGCAACGCCATGAGGGTTGACGGCGCGTACGGACGGGAGCAGTCGATATCGACCACGTCGATGCCGCGGTTCCGGGCCTCGCCGCCGATCGCGCTGTAGGCCGGCGCCGCGATCGTCGCTTGGTGACCGTTCTGTTGCAGCCAGACCGCTTGCTCCAGCACGCGGAACTCGAGCCCGCCCAGGCCGTAGCCGGCGGCAGTATGCAGAATTCGCATGAAAGTTCCAGGGGATCCCGGCCGGCGTGTGCGGCGGGCTCAACCTGAAATCGTAAGCTCGCAAGTGCTGGCGTCGAAGGGTAAAAATGCTCAGTCCGCATCGCTAAATTGCCCGCCGCAGCCGGATTGCGGCATGCCGCGCTTAGCGCCCCACCGCGTATCGCCACGTTGCAAATCGAAGCGACCTCGCCCTGCCCGCTCACCTATGCTGGTCCTTCCGGCCCACGCGGCCGCCTTTCCGAGGAGCAGCGTATGTTGGACCACATCGAGATTCACGTCAGTGACTTCGCGCGCAGCCGGGCGTTCTACCTGAGCGCGCTGGCGGCGGTGGGTTATGTGCCGCGCAAGGCGCTGGCGACGGGGATGGGTTTTGGCATCGGCGAGCCCGACGACGCCGGCGACCCGGGCGGCGAGTTCTGGATCCACCAGGGAACGCCCAGCACGCCGCGCGTGCATGTGGCGTTCCGCGCGCGCAGCCGTGACGAGGTCGACGCCTTTCACCGCGCGGCGCTGGCGGCCGGCGGCCGTGACAACGGCGCGCCGGGGTTACGCCCGAAATATCATCCGCATTACTACGGCGCGTTCATCCTGGACCCCGACGGCTACAACGTCGAGGCGGTGTACCACCGCCCTGTCTGACGCGCCTGACACGCCTTAACCGCGCCGCCGCCGGGTTCAGGGCTGGCCGGGCGGGCGCACGCCCAGCGCGCGCATCCACGGGTTGTCGGCCATGCCTGGACTGGGCGCCATGCCCGGCCTCGGAACGCCGACGCCGACGCCTGCGCCCGCGACGCCGCCGGGACCCACGTCCGCTCCTGCACCGACGCCGACCGGCACGTGCACGACGGCCGGGGCCACGCCTTCGCACACGCCGTCGTCGAGCCCGGCATCGGAAAGCCGACGGGATTGAGCGCGGCGTCTTGCAGCACCTTAGCCCATTCGCGCGGGTCGATCGGTTCGCCCATGCGCGCGCGCACGTCCAGCAGATCCAGCGCCGCGCGCCGGTGTCCGGCCTCGGCCGCATCGCGGAACAGGCGTTCGGCAATGGCGTAATTCTTGGGCACGCCCCGGCCCATGCCAGTCAGCTCGCCCAGATAGGTTTGCGCGGGCGCAAACCCCTGATCGGCGGCGCGCTGATACCAGCGGGCCGCCACGGGGTAGTTCTGCTGCACGTGCTCGCCGTTTTCGGCGATCAGCCCCAAGGTGGTCATAGCGACGACGTCGCCCGCCTTGGCTCGGGCCTGCAATGACGTCAGCCGGGGCTCGTCCACGTACTGCGCGCCCCGCTCGATCTCGTATTCCCAGGCGCTCATGCGCGCCTTGATCAGATCGCGTCCCAGCGTGGGCGACGGGCCACGCCCTTGAGCCGTCTGACCGCCAGATGCCCCGGGCGTCGCCGGCGTCTGACCGTCTGCCAGCGTGGTGAACGTAACGGTGCCAACCAGGCTGCTGGCGTAGTGCGGAATCTGCCGGTAGGCGGTGGCGACCTGCACGTCGGCGGTCAATTGTTTGAAGAAGGTCTCCACCGGCGCGGATCCGGCCAGCGCGCGCAGTCCCTGCGCGAAGTAGTAGGCGTAGGGGCTGTGGCGGGGGCCGTTGTTGCCGAAGCCGTCCTCGGCGGTGGCGCCGGGCTGCGTGGAGAACGCAATAAGCTCGCCGCCAGCGGGCACGGCGTGCACGAGTCCTGCGGCGGGCGTGCCACGGGTCAGGTTGGTGCGGCAGGCATCCAGCACCATCAGGCGGGCGCGCACGTTTGCGCGACGCAGCGCCTGCGACACACGCTTGAGGCTCAGCGAGCTTTGCTGCGCGGTGCGGATGCGCACTTCACCCAGCGGCAGGGGCAGGTCCACGCCGAAGAGATAGTTCACGTCGTCCACCGCGACAGCGTGTCCGGCGAAGTACATCAGCGCCAGGTCTCCGCCCGTGGCGCGAAGGGCAAAGTCGTCAACGGCGGCTTCCATCTGCGCCGTGGTCAGGTCCGTGAGCAGGGTCACGTCGATCTGGCGCTGGCGCAGCGAGTCGGCGATCAGGCGCGCGTCGTTGACCGGGTTGACCAGAGCGTTGGCGGGGACGGCGTAGCGCGCGTTGCCGATCACCAGCGCGTAACGGCGCTTGGCGGGGGTGGCTTGCGGTTCGGCCTTGGCGTTGGCATCCGATGCCGCCTTGGGATCGGTTGCCGTTGCGGAAGGTCCGCCGTCCGGCGCGGGCGCAGGCGTGGTCGGCTGGGGAGCCGGCGCGCCCGAGCGGGCCGGATCCTCATCCATCATGTTCCGGTTGTTCAGCCCCCGCGCATTGGCGCCCGCCGCCAGCACGGCGCCAGCGTGCACGCCGCACAGCCCCGCGCCGATCAGCGCGGCCAGCAAGCGCCGCCGCAGGAGAGGTTGCGCGGGCGCGTCCGCCACGTTGGCGTCTGCGGGTTCGTTGATGGGCTTCATAGGAAACTCTGGGTCTGACGTGGTGTTGGGCTTTGCGTTCGGAGTGATGTCGGGCTCAGGCCAGCGTTTCATGGCTTGGGACACGCGCCAGCCGGCGCACCCGTGGCCGACAGCGCGCCCAGCGCCGTCGCGGCATCGCGCAGCGACGACTCACGCGCAGCGGCCAGGACGTACCGCCCGTCCGCATCGGGTCCATCGACGATGGACACCGCGTACTGGGACAAGGTATTGCGCAACTGCCGCGCCGTCAGGGCATCAGGAAGATCGACCACCAGCCGCGGACACGAAGCGCCGCCGCGCGTCAGCACGTCATCGGACATCACAACCGCGGGTCCTTCCACCGGCGCCTGCTGCACCACCATGACGGACAGCATGATCGCCAGCGCCCAGCCCAGCGGCATCAACGGGCTGGCGGGCGTGGGCCACAGCCACTGCCACAAGCGCCGCGCGCGCGACACCGGCGCAGGCGCAGGTTTGGAAGCAGACTCGGACGCAGCTCCAGGCGCAGACCCAGGAGCAGACCCAGGAGCAGACCCGGCCTGCACACGCTGCCCCAGCGCACGCAAGAACGCCGCATCGCGCTCGTCCTGCCCGATCTCGTTATAAGCAAGCTGCCGCGCCTCGGCCAGATTGCGCCACGTCTCCAGTTCGTCTCGCAGCGCAGGATCGCGCGCGAGATCGGCTTCGAAGGCCAGGCGGGCATCGGCGTCCAGCTCGCCGGACAGATAGGACAGCACTCGGTCTTCAGCCATCATCAGTCCATCCCTTTACGGGTGCATTCCGTAACCAGCTTGCGCGCGGCGTGCAGGCGGCTCTTCACGGTGGGCACGTGCAGGTCCTGCTGCCGGGCGATCTGCTCCATCGGCATGTCGTCCAGATACAGGAGCATCGTGGTTTTCAGCGTGTCGGTGAGTTTGTTGAGGCAGTCGCGCATGCGCTTGACGACCGACAGGTGCTCGTACGCGTGCGCGGGGTCGGCAAAGGGCGAGGCATCCGCCACATCCCGCTCGTCGTCAAACCCCGAGTCGTCCTGTTCGCCGCCTTCCGGACCAGTCCATTGCACCTCGTGCCGCGTGCGGCGATGAAACTGGATCAGCTCGTGCAGCGACCCGCGGTACAGGTAGCCGCCCAGCTTGCTGACGGCCAGTTCATGCGCCGTCCATCCGCCCTCGGGCTGGCCGTGCAGAAAGCCCTCGCCCTTGAACGTGCGCGTCTGCAGAAACTTCATGAGCGCGTTGTTGAACGCGTCCACCACGCCTTCAGGCGGCGCATTGAAGAATTTTCTGCGCAGTTTCAGCGTAATGTGCTGCTCGGCCTTGTTCCGAAACTCCAGCGCATAGCGCGGGTCGGTGTGCATGATGCGCAGCAGCGCGTCGACGTTGTTGATGACGTAGCGCTTGGATTCGAGCGTGTTCATGGTTCAGGTTCTTGGGGCTGCGGCACCTTAGCTGCGCAGGCGCGGAAAATCAAGCGCGGCGGCGCAACGCGGCGACCCCGCGGACAGTGAAGGCCAGCGCGATGGCGGCAGACAGATAGAAGCCGAATCCGAACGACAGACCGCTCCACAGATTGGACGCCATGTCGCCCGCCAGG
>CBHWAL010000312.1:0-6052 GCA_966111495.1 uncultured Achromobacter sp.
TGCTTTCCGCGCTGGCCGACCGCGCCGAGCCGACCTTCTGGCTGACGCTGATGTCGCTGGTCATCGCCACGTTGATCGCGCTGCCGGTAGGCATCCTGTCCGCCGTCAAGCGCGGCACGACGCTGGACCAGTCGGTGCTGAGTTTCTCCATGTTCACGTCCAGCGTGCCCAGTTTCTGGCTGGGGCTGCTGCTGATGCAGGTGTTCTCCGTGAGGCTGGGGTGGCTGCCGGTGGCCGGCTATGGCGGGCCGGACGCCTCGCTCGCCACGCGCCTGTCGCACTTGATTCTGCCCGCGGTCGTGCTGGGACTGGTGAATTCGGCGCTGATCACCCGCTTCATCCGCGCCAGCATGCTGGACGTGCTGCGCGACGACTACGTGCGCACGGCGCGCGCCAAGGGCCTGCCGGAACGCAAGGTCATCCTGAAGCACGCGGTGCGCAACGCGTTGATCCCGATTTTGACGGTGCTGGGCCTGACCACGGCGCTGCTGATCAGCGGCGCGGTCGTGACCGAGACCGTGTTCGGCCTGCCCGGGGTGGGCAGCCTGGTGGTGTCGGCCGTGCTGCGGCGGGATTATCCCGTCATCCAGGGCGCGCTGCTGATCATCGCGGCCATCTACGTGCTGATCAATCTGTTCATCGACCTGCTGTATCTCGTGGTCGACCCCCGCGTGCGTTACTGAGCCATCGACATGACGACTGCAACTTCCATGAATCCCGGCTCGGACCGCTGGCAGGTGCTACGCCTGCTGGTATCGCGCAAGACGGTGCTGATCAGCCTTATCGTGATCGTGGTGCTGGTGGCCGCCGCGCTGCTGGCGCCATGGATCAGCCCCTACGACCCGTTCAAGCTGTCCATCATGAACCGCCTGAAGGCGCCGGGCGCCGCGCACTGGTTCGGCACCGACGACTTCGGCCGCGACGTTTTCAGCCGCGTCATCCACGGCGGACGGCTGTCGCTGATGGTGGGCTTTTCCGTTGTCATCCTGTCCAGCGTGCTGGGCATTGCGCTGGGGCTGATCGCCGGGTTCTTCCGCACCGCCGACAAGTTCGTGTCGCGGCTGATCGACGCGATGATGGCGTTCCCGGACATCCTGCTGGCGATCTCGCTGGTGGCCGCGCTGGGGCCGTCGCTGGTCAACGTGGTGATCGCGCTGGGCATCGTGTACACGCCGCGCCTGGCGCGCATCGTGCGGGCCTCGACGCTGGTGATCCGCGAACTGCCCTTCGTAGAAGCGGCCCGCGCGCTGGGTGTGCCCACGTGGCGCATCGTCACCGTGCACGTGCTGCGCAACCTGGTGTCGCCCATCCTGGTGCAAGGGACGTTCATCTTCGCGTACGCAATCCTGGCCGAGGCGGGCCTGTCGTTCCTGGGCGTGGGCGTGTCGCCCGACATTCCGACCTGGGGCACCATGATCAACGCCGGCCAGCAGTACATGGGCTCGGCGGACTGGATCATGATCTTTCCCGGCATCGCCATCGTGCTGTCCGTGCTGTCGCTGCAACTGGTGGGCGACGGCCTGCGCGACGTTCTCGATCCGCGCCTGCGCAAGGAGCTGTAAACATGACCGCAAGCACCCGAGACATCGTGCTGTCGGTGGAAGGCCTGAAGACCTGGTTCCGCAGCCGAGACGGCATCGCCAAATCGGTGGACGGCGTCACCTTCGACCTGGCCCGCGGCGAAACGCTGGCCATCGTCGGCGAATCCGGTTCCGGCAAGTCCGTGACCAGCCTGTCCATCATGGGCCTCTTGCCCAAGCCGGCAGGCCGCATCGAGGCCGGCAAGATCCTGTTCCGCGACCGCCAGGGCGTGCAGCACGACCTGGCGCACGCGACGCCCGCCACGCTGCAACGCATCCGCGGCGCGGAGATTGCGATGATCTTCCAGGAGCCCATGACCAGCCTGAACCCGCTGTACACCGTGGGCGACCAGATCGCCGAGGCGGTGCTGCAGCACGAAGGCGGTTCGCGCGCGGCGGCGCTCAGGCGCGCCCGCGAAATGCTGGAGCGCGTGGAAATCCCTGCGGCCGACCGCCGCGTCAACGAATACCCGCACCAGATGTCGGGCGGCATGCGCCAGCGCGTGATGATCGCGCTGGCCCTGGCGTGCAACCCCGCCGTGCTGATCGCCGACGAGCCCACGACGGCGCTGGACGTGACGGTTCAGGCGCAGATTCTGGATTTGCTGCGCCGCCTGCAGGCCGAGATGAACATGAGCATCCTCTTCATCACGCACAACCTGGGCGTGGTGGCCGAGATCGCGCATCGCGTGGCCGTGATGTATGCCGGCCGCGTGGTCGAGGATGCCGGCGTCTATGACCTGTTCGAAAAGCCCACGCATCCCTACACGCGTGGCTTGCTGTCCTGTCTGCCGACCGCCGCGCTGCTGGCGTCGGGCGAACGCTTGCGCGCCATTCCGGGCAACGTGCCCAGCGTGCTGTCGCTGCCTGCCGGCTGCACGTTCGCGCCGCGCTGCCCGCTGGCCGCGGACGACTGCCGCGCCGGCGTCCCCGATCTGGTGACGGTGCAGGCCGAACATCGCGCGCGCTGCATCAAGGTGAATCCGATATGACGAGCATTCCGACTCCCCGCGCCGCCGAGCCGCTGGTGCGCATCGACGACCTGAAGGTCCACTTTCCGACCTCCCAGGCGCGCAACGCCCCCGTCGTGCGCGCCGTGGACGGCGTGAGCTTTGACGTGCCGCGCAACACCATCGTCGGCCTGGTCGGCGAATCCGGTTCCGGCAAGACCACGACCGGGCGCGCGCTGCTGCGCCTGTTCGCCCCCACTGCCGGACGCATCGTGTTCGACGGGCAAGACATCACCACGCTCAACGAGAAGCAGATGCTGCCGTGGCGCCGCCGCATGCAGATCGTGTTTCAGGACCCGTACGCCAGCCTGAATCCGCGCATGACGGTAGCCGAGATCCTGGGCGAGGCGCTGGACACGCACAAGCTGGCGCAGAACCGCCGCGCCGAGCGGATCGGCGAGCTGCTTGAACGCGTCGGCCTGAACGCCGACCACAGCCGCCGCGATCCGCATGAGTTCTCCGGCGGCCAGCGCCAGCGCCTCGGCATTGCGCGCGCGCTGGCGGTGGAGCCCGATTTCATCGTGGCCGTCGAGCCGGTGTCGGCGCTGGACGTGTCCGTGCAGGCGCAGGTGCTGAACCTGCTGCAGGACCTGCAGCGCGACCTGGGCCTGACCATGCTGTTCGTGGCCCACGATCTGGCCGTGGTGGATTACCTGTGCGACGACGTGGTGGTGATGTACCTGGGCCGCGTCATGGAGCGCGGGCCGACCAGCGAGGTCTACGCCCGCCCCCGCCATCCCTACACGCGCGCGCTGCTGTCCGCCGCGCCCGTGCCGGATCCGCGCGCGCCGCGTTCGCGTATCCTCCTGAAGGGCGATATCCCGAGCCCGGTGAACCCGCCTTCCGGCTGCGTGTTCCGCACGCGCTGCCCGCACGCCATCGACGCCTGTGCCGCCGCCGTGCCGCCGGCCGTCAGCGTCAGCGCGGACCACTACGTGTCCTGCATCCGCCTCGACGATCCCGCGCTCGCGGCCTGAGCCCGCCCGAATTGATCCAGGAATCACACATGAACATCATCCGCGACATCGTCTTCCAGATACGCAGTCGGCGGGACGCATTGAGCGTGACAGAACGCAAGGTTGCCGACGCCATCCTGGACGACATCATCTGGAGCGCAAGCGCCACCGTGGACCAGCTTGCCGCCAAGGCCGGCGTCAGCATCGCCACCATCTCGCGCTTTGCGCGCACGGTCGGCTGCGACGACACGCGCGACCTGAAGATGAAGCTGGCGCAGGCCAGCACGGTGGGCAGCCGCTTCCTGGATCCCAGCGCCCCCGCCGAGGAAAGCACGTTCTACGCCCGCATCTACGCCGACATCGAAAGCACGCTGCGCGCGCACCTGCCGGCCTTCACCGAGCAGCTTTTCGAAGCGGCCGCATCGATCGTGGACGGGGCGCGCATGATCTACGTCTTCGGCATGGGCGGCGCGTCGGCGGTGCTGGCGCAGGAAGTGCAGTCGCGCCTGGTGCGGCTGGGCTATCCCATCGCCGTCTACAGCGACGCCGTGCTGCTGCGCATGGTGGCGGCCACGCTGGACGAGCGCGACGCCGTGCTGGTGCTGTCCGCATCGGGCCTCACGCCTGAAATCGTGGGCGCGGCGCGCATCGTGAAGCAATACCGCGCGCGCATCGTAGCCATCACGGACGCGTCGTCCGAACTGGCGAAACTGGCCGACGTGGTGCTGCCCATCCGCACCGACGAGACCGACTTCATCTACAAGCCCTCCGCCTCGCGCTACGCGATGATGCTGGCCATTGACCTGCTGTCGACCGAACTGGCCATGCTGAACCAGGAAGAAAACCGCGAACGCCTGCGCCGCATCAAGCTGGCGCTGGACGAGCACCGCGGCGGGCCGAACCGCCTGCCGCTGGGCGATTGATCTGGAAACCAAGATGTACGACACCCTGATAGGCAACGTCCGGATCCTGGACGGCTCCGGCGGCCCGGAAATCCGCGCCAGCGTGGCGCTGGAAGGCGGCCGCATTGCCGCCATCGGCGACCTGCCCGGCGCTCCCGCGCGCCAGATCATCGACGGCACCGATCTGGCGCTGGCCCCGGGCTTCATCGACGTCCACACCCACGACGACACCACCGTCATCCGCACGCCGGACATGCTTCCGAAGCTGTCGCAGGGCGTGACGACCGTGGTCGTGGGCAACTGCGGCATCAGCGCCTCGCCGGTCACGCTGCGCGGCGATCCGCCCGACCCGATGAACCTGCTGGGCAAGCGCGAGGACTTCCGCTATGCCACCTTTGCCGACTACACCCGCGCGATCGAGGCAGCCCGGCCCGCCGTGAACGTGGCCGCGCTGGTCGGACACACGGCCCTGCGCAGCAATCACATGGACCGGCTCGACCGGGCGGCGACGCGCGACGAGGTGCTGGCGATGCGTGAGCAATTGCGCGACGCGCTGGCGCACGGCGCGATCGGGCTAAGCACGGGCCTCGCCTATGCGTCAGCATTCGAGGCGGACACGGCCGAGGTCAAGCTGCTGGCCGAGGCCCTGGACGAGTTCGGCGCGCTGTACACGACGCATCTGCGCTCGGAGTTCGCCGCCATCCTGGAGGCCATGCAGGAAGCCTTCGACATCGCCCTGCATGCGCGCGTGCCGGTGGTGGTGTCGCACCTGAAATGCGCGGGCGCCGGCAACTGGGGCCGCACGAAAGAAGTGCTGTTCGCGCTGGAAAACGCGGGGCGCATGCAGCACGTGGGTTGCGACTGCTATCCGTATTCGGCCAGCTCGTCGACGCTGGATTTGAAGCAGGTCACGGACGAATTCGACATCGACATCACGTGGTCTGAGCCGCATCCGGAACAGGCGCGCCGCAAGCTCGCGGCCATCGCGGCCGACTGGGGCGTGACGTTGCTGGAGGCAGCCCAACGGCTGCAGCCGGCCGGCGCGGTGTATCACAACATGCACGAGGACGACGTGCGCCGCGTGCTGTCGCACCCCCTGACGATGGTGGGGTCGGACGGCCTGCCGAACGATCCGATGCCGCATCCGCGGTTGTGGGGCGCCTTCCCGCGCGTGCTGGGCCACTACAGCCGGGACGTGGGCCTGTTCCCGCTGGCGCAGGCCGTGCACAAGATGACGGGGCTGTCCGCCGCCCGCTTCGGCCTGGCCGAGCGCGGCTTCCTGCGCGAGGGTTATCACGCGGATCTGGTGCTGTTCAACCCCGACACCGTCATCGACAGCGCCACCTTTGCCGCGCCCGTGCAGACCGCGGCTGGCATCGAGGCGGTGTGGGTCAACGGCGTCCTGTCCTACCGCAAGGGCCAGGCCACCGGCGAGCGCGCCGGCCGCTGGCTGCCGCGCAGCGGCGACCTGCGCGCGTCTTACCCCGATCTTTCGGCCGCCTGACCGCGGCGGCATCCGGACATCTTCAAGGAGAACCACCCCATGAGCGCTACCCCCACTCCCGACAACAACGGCATCACCCGCTATGGCGTGGCCGGCGGCA
>CBHWAL010000313.1:0-6047 GCA_966111495.1 uncultured Achromobacter sp.
CTGCTGGCCTACAACTGCTCGCCGTCCTTCAACTGGAAGAAGAACCTGGACGACGGCACCATCGCCAAGTTCCAGCGCGAACTGGGCGCCATGGGCTACAAGTTCCAGTTCATCACGCTGGCCGGCTTCCACGCGCTGAACTACGGCATGTTCGAGCTGGCCCACGGCTACGCCCGCCGCCAGATGAGCGCCTTCGTGGAACTGCAGCAGAAGGAATTCGCCGCCGCCGAAATGGGCTTCACCGCCGTGAAGCACCAGCGCGAAGTGGGCACGGGCTACTTCGACGCCGTGACGCAGACGATCGAGGGCGGCAAGTCGTCCACGACCGCGCTGACCGGCTCGACCGAAGAAGCGCAGTTCGAACACGGCAAGACGCAGAAGGCTGCATAACGCGGCTGTGTAGGCCGGCGGCGCCGGGACTCCGCAAGGGATGCCGGGCGCCGCATGCAGGTGTGTAGTTGCAGGTGCTGTTGTAGGGTGGATTCAAGGGTGCCTGCGGGCACCCTCTTTTTTTTCACGGTGACGCTACTACCGCAGTACGCTGGACCGTGCGAAGGCCAGGGTGCCCGAACGGTCTTCTCCTTTTTCATCGTCAGGAGCCATCCATGAACGCGTCCACGCACTCCATCATCCGTGAAACCGCAGAGGCATCCGCACAAGGCCGCATCCACTTCGGCCAAGTCGTCGGTCAATTGGCGGACGCAGGCGTCGAATCCTATGTGGTCGACTTCCGCGCTCACCGTACCGCCTATTACCTGCCTGATGACCAGACGCTGGACATCCCGCTGGATGCCCCAGATGTCGCCATCGCCAATGACTTCGATGCGGCCGCACTGCAAACCGCGATTCGCGGCGCGCAGCGGGGCGAGGTGATGTATCCGGAATTCAAGCGATTAAGTTGCGCGGCGGGCTGCGTCGGCTACGCGGTGTGGATCGCGGGCCGGCACGTTACGTATTTCGGACGCCGCGGCGAAGCCCATGACGAGAAGTTTCCCGACTGAGCCCGGGCAACCCTAGGGGAAGCAGGCCTAAGCGGCAGCGCGCTCTTCCTTCAGCGACGCCATGTCGATCACGAAGCGATACTTCACGTCGTTCTTCACGAGTCGCTCGTAGGCATCGTTGACGGCCTGGATCGGCACCATCTCCACATCGCTGACGATGTTGTGTTCGGCGCAGAAATCCATCATCTCCTGGGTTTCTTCCATGCCGCCGATCGCCGAGCCCGCCAGCGACTTGCGGCCCATGATGAGATTGGCGCCGGGAATCGGGTCCAGCGGCGTCAGTGCGCCCACCAGCGCCATGGTGCCGTCCAGCGCCAGCAGCGCCATGTAGGGATTGACGTCGTGGCTGACGGGCACGGTGTTCAGCAGGAAGTCGAAGGTGCCGGCGTGCGCCGCCATGGCGTCGGCATCGCGCGAGACCAGCACGTCGTCCGCACCCAGGCGCTTGGCCTCTCGCGCCTTGTCTGCGGAGGTGGTGATCATCACGACATGCGCGCCCATCGCGTGCGCAAACTTCACGCCCATGTGGCCCAGGCCGCCCAGACCGATGACGCCCACCTTCTTGCCCGGGCCAACCTTCCAGTGGCGCAGCGGCGAATACGTGGTGATGCCGGCGCACAGCAGCGGCGCGACAGCCTTCAGGTCGAGCTTGTCGGATACCTTCACGACGAAATGCTCGCGCACCACGATGCGATCGGAGTAACCGCCGAACGTCAGCTGGTCGCTGCCGCGCTCCTTGTCGTTGTAGGTCAGCGTGGCGTTTTCCTCGCAGTACTGTTCCAGGTTCAGCTGGCACGCCTTGCAATGGCGGCACGAATCCACCATGCAGCCCACGCCGGCATAATCGCCAACCTTGAACTTCGACACGTTCTTGCCCACCTGGGCGACGCGGCCGATGATTTCGTGGCCGGGCACCATCGGGTACATGGAGTTGCCCCAGTCGCCGCGCGCCTGGTGCAGGTCGGAGTGGCAGATGCCGCTGTACAGGATGTCGATCAGCACATCGTCATCGCCGGGTTCACGGCGGGTGAAGCTGAAGGGGACGAGCGGCGTGTCGGCGCTGTGGGCGGCGTAGCCTTGGGCTTGGATCATGACGGCCTCTTGGGGTATTTGTTGAGCAGGCGTTCACAATATGCCCGGCGGGAAAGGCCTTCAAGCTAGAATTTCGGCATGATTTATTGAATGAATTTGCACAATCATGTCGCTCGATAACCTGTCCCATCTTGCCGCGTTCTCAGCGGTGGCCCGCCTGGGCAGTTTCCGCAAGGCGGGCGAGGAACTCAGCCTGTCCACATCGGCGGTCAGCTACGCCATCCGCAATCTGGAAGAGCGGCTGGGCGTGAACCTGTTCAACCGGACCACGCGCAGTGTCGCCTTGACCGAGGCCGGCCACCGCCTGGCCGAGCGCCTGCAGCCCGTGCTGCATGGTCTGGGCGATGCGCTGGACGAAATGAACCACTTTCGCGGCTCCGCCGCCGGCACCCTGCGCATCAACACGTCGCGCGCGGCGTCGTACCTGCTGCTGATGCCCATGGCGGCGGGCTTTCTGGCCGCCTATCCGGACATCCGCCTCGAGATCGGCGAAGACGACAGCTTTGTCGACATCGTGAAGTCCGGCTTCGACGCGGGCGTGCGCCTGCTCGAGGCGGTGCCTGAGGACATGGTGGCCGTGCCCATCGGCCCACCGCTGCGATCAGTGGTGGTGGCGTCGCCCGCCTATTTGCAGGGGCGCGAGCCGCCCGGGATGCCGGCGGACCTGTTGCGGCATGAATGCGTGCGCTACCGCTTTCCCAGCGGCCGCTATTACAAATGGGAATTCGAGAAGGACGGCGAAAAAGTCGAGATCGACGTGCCGGGCCGGATCGCCTTGAGCGACGTGCATGCCGAGGTGCGCGCGGCCAGCGATGGCATCGGCATCGGCTACGTGCCCGAAACCTACGTGGCCGGCCCGTTGGCATCGGGCAGGCTGGTGCGGCTGCTGGATGACTGGTGCCCGACGATTGCCGGGTTCATGCTGTATTACCCCCGCCAGCGCCGCGTGTCATCGGCGCTGCGGGCGTTCATCGACATGGCGCGGCAATGACGCCGTTCAACTGGGACGGCCGCCCCGGCTAATCCGCCTGCGCCTCGGCGCCATACAACGCCGCCAGGCACTCAGCCAGCGGCGCAATATCCCGGGCCAATTCGTCCACGGCCGCGGCGTCCACGCGCGGCAGCGGCGGGATCTCGGCCAGCACGCGCACGCCGCCAAAGCGCTCGATGGCTTCCTTGTTGCCCGCCGACAGCGGGCCGCTCATCACCACGCCCAGCACCGGAATTCCGCGCCGCTGCAATGCCGCGAGGCTCAACAAGGTGTGGTTGATGGTGCCCAGCCCGCTGCGCGCCGCCAGCACCACCGGCATGTCCAGGCGCGCGATCAGGTCGATCATCATGTGCGTGTCGTCGATCGGAACATACAGCCCGCCCGCCCCCTCCACGATCAACGGCGCGCGCGTCGGGGGCGGCACGATGCTGGTGGCGTCGACCACGGTGTCTTCCAGCGTGGCGGCGGCCCATGGCGAGAGCGGCGCCTGCAGCACGTAGGCAGGCAGGTGCAGACGCTGTGGCGGCAGCTGCGCCAGTTGGGCCACGGTGTCGGTGTCGCCCGGCTCGTCGGCCACACCGGTCTGCACGGGCTTCCAATAGTCCGCATTCCAGGCGCGGGCCAGGATGGCCGACACCAGCGTCTTGCCGATACCGGTATCGGTGCCGGTCACAAACACCCCGATGGGGCGCCGCGTCGATTTGTTCTGCATACCGCAAGCCAGGGGGATGGTCACCATGGCCCCATGTTGGTCGAGCGCGGCCGGACAGCGCCGGAACCCGCAGACGCGCCGCGGGCGTAGGAAGGGCGGGCTGCGGCAGGGTGATGGACAGCCGCGGCGGCCAGAGCACCGTTTTATCAGTTGCTCCGCCCGCGCGCCACCCGTCACATAGGGGAGGCGGCAGGGATGCGGCGGGGCGGCGGCAAATCGTCTTTGGCGTCTTGATTCAAATCAAGGCGGTCGGGGACAGGCCTGATTACCATCGCCAACATGCGTGCCAAATCCATTTTCGCCGTCCCGGCCAGCCTGCCCGATGCCGACCGCCAGCAACGCCGCCATGCGCTGGTGCGTCTGTCGCTCGCCTGGCTGGCAATGATGCAGGTCATGATGTTCGCGTGGCCCGGCTATCTGCGCCACGAATCCATGCCCGCGGACGCGCTGGAAACCCTGGACTGGGCCATCGTCCTCATGAACTGGGCCAGCTTCGCGCTGACCGTGCCGGTCGTCCTGTATTCGGCCTGGCCCATCTGGCGTCACGCGGGCGCCAACCTGCGGCAAGGCCGCGCCGGCATGGACGTGCCAGTGGCGCTCGGCATCGTCGCCGCCTTCATCCCCAGCGTCCACGCCACGTACGCCGGCCACGGCGAAGTCTATTTCGATTCGGTCACGATGTTCGTGGCGTTCCTGCTGACCGCCCGTTATCTCGAACTATGCGCCCGCCAATCCTTCGGCGGCGCGGGTTCCGCCGGCCGGCGCCATGCCCGCGTCGAAGACCAGCGCATGCAACTGGGCGCGCGCGCCGACCGGGTCGCGTCGCGGTTCGTCATGGCGCAGGTGTTGCTGGCGCTGGCCGCCGCGGCGGGCTGGGCCTACATCGATCCCGCCCACAGCATCCCTGTCATGGTGGCGCTGCTGGTCATGAGCTGTCCCTGCGCCATGTCCATGGCCGTTCCCACCGCCATGGCCTCCGCGCACAGCGCGCTGGCGGCACACCCCGACATGCCCGAGGCCGCCCTCGACGCGCTGCTTGCCGAGGCCCGGCGCAAGGCGCGGCAAAACCTTTATGTCTCGCTCGTCTGGCATCTGCTGATGACGCCGCTGGCCCTGGTGGGCTGGGTCACCCCCTGGCTTGCCGCCATCACCATGCTGGTGTCGTCGCTGGCCGTGGCCTACAACTCCTGGCGCCTGTGCCGCCGCGACTGGTCTGGCGGTCTGGCCGCTGACGCCGCGCTGGGGGCAACGCCATGACCATCCTCTACCTGCTTTTGCCGTTGTCGCTGCTTTTCGTGCTGGCGATCGGCGTATCGCTGTGGTGGGCCGTCTTCAATGGCCCGTACGCCGACACCGACAGCGCCGGCACGGCCATCCTGCGCGACGACGACAGCGGCGCTGCCGGCCGCCGCTGATCGCCGCCGCGAACCCCGCCGCGGCGCGTCGGCAAGGCCTTTTCTCGGCCCGATACCCCTAATAGCGTTGCGGTTATGCAGCGATGTCCAAGGCGTCGCAACCCGGTTGATCCAAATCAACGCCGACACGAGTGACTAGTCCCATCATCGAAGCCTGGAAGTTCTTGTTACTTTAGGGGATGGGTGATGAACGATTGCCCCGCAATCGCAAGCAAGTCCGATACCTTCAACTACAAGGTCGTGCGGCAGTTCGCCATCATGACCGTGGTCTGGGGCATTGTCGGCATGGCTGTCGGTGTTTTTCTGGCCGCTCAGCTAATTTGGCCTCAATTGAATTTCGACACCGCATGGCTCAGCTACGGCCGCCTGCGCCCGCTGCACACCAACGCCGTGATCTTCGCCTTCGGCGGCTGCGCGCTGTTCGCGACCTCGCTGCACATCGTCCAGCGCACCTGCCACGTGCGCCTGATCAGCGACCGGCTCGCGGCCTTCACGTTCTGGGGCTGGCAGGTCGTCATCGTCGCCGCGGCCATCACCTTGCCCATGGGTTTTACCAGCAGCAAGGAATACGCCGAACTTGAATGGCCCATCGACATCCTGATCACGCTGGTCTGGGTTGCCTACGCCATCGTGTTCTTCGGCACCATCATCAAGCGCCGGTCCAAGCACATCTACGTGGCCAACTGGTTCTTCGGCTCTTACATCCTCACCATCGCCATCCTGCACATTTTCAACAACATTGAAATGCCGGTGTCGATGTGGAAGTCCTACTCCGCCTACGCGGGCGTGCAGGACGCCATGGTGCAGTGGTGGTACGGCCACAACGCGGTGGGCTT
>CBHWAL010000314.1:0-6039 GCA_966111495.1 uncultured Achromobacter sp.
GCACGATCAGGACGGTAACGTCGGTGAACAGCGGGTAAAGCATGAAGTCGATGGCCGCCGTGGCCATCGCTACGCGCACCAGCGTCCACGACCGCACGCGGCGCTGGATAAGCGGCAAAGCCAGCCGGATGACGAACGTTGCCGCCGCGAACGAGGCAAGAATGATGCCGATGGTGGTGGCGGACAGCCCGATCGCCACGCCGAAGATCGGCACGACGAACAGATGGGTGTCCCACGCGCCGGACAGAATGGTGTTCACCATCAGGATGCGGCGCAGGGCGGGCACGGCCAGCAGTTCGGTCACGCGGCGGCGCTGGGCCTCGCGCACGCCGGTGATGGCGGCGTCGACGGCCTTCAACTGATGTCGCAGCGCGTACAGACCGATTCCCGAGAGCAACGGACCGACCGCGAGGATGCCGAAGGCCGTGCGTGTGCCCAGGTGGTCGATGGCCAGGCCGGCGATCAGCGGACCGGAAAAACCGGAACCCGCCAAGGCGAGGGACATGAACGAGAAATTGCGCAGCCGCTGTTCAGGTTCGGCGTGGCCCAACAGATCCTGCGTGGCAACCTGATGCAGCATGAAGCCGATGCCGATGCAGCAGGACGCAACCAGCAGCGCGGATTGGGTCTGGGAGATGGAGGGCAATAGCGTGCCAAAGGCAACCAATGTGGTGCCGATAACGAGCGGGCGCACGATACCGACCCGGTCCACCCAGCGTCCCGCACGCACAGAAAACAGCATCGGCAACACGGCAAATACCGCAACCAGCGTGCCGACCGTGAATGTGGACAGCCCCATCTGCAGCGCCGTCAGGGAAACGGTGATCCGTCCCCCGGTCAGCGCCACATGATTCATCATTGCCAGCAGGCACAAAAGCACCGCCCCGGAAAATTCCGGGGAACTGGATGGCGAGGAGGGGGATCTGTTGGAGGTAGACACGGCTTAACTGCATTCATTCTGTTCGTAACATCCGGCTATGTCGAGGCGATGCGTTTTTGCGCCGCAGCGGGCGGTGACTAGTCACTTTGCGAAGTTAACGGTCTCTACCGGACAAGTCATACGCTTATTCGGCAAGATGACGGCACGTTCGCGGCAGGTGCGGTAAAACGGTTCCGCAACAGTTTTGGGATCGTTGTATCGTTCACGCAACGGAACCCTCCGCGCGGTGCAACCTGCCTACGGTTTTCACCGCTTGTTTGCAGCATTACCGGCGCCGCTCGTGGCGCCTTGCCGTTCCCATCGTCCAGGTTCAATGAAAAAGTCCCGCAGCAAGTTCAAGCGCTACGTCCTGATCGCCGCCATCCTCCTGCTTCTCGTTTTCGGCGCGCGCGCCGCCTTCTTCTCGGCGCCGCCGCCGCCCACGTTCGCCGTGGCCGAGGTGTCCCGCGCGGACCTGGAAGACAGCGTCCTTGCCAGCGGCACCATCGACGCCATCGAACGCGTCAGCGTCGGCGCGCAGGCCACGGGCCAGCTCAAGTCCCTGAAGGTGGAACTGGGCGACCGCGTCAAGAAGGGGCAACTGGTCGCCGAGATTGACGACCTGACCCAGCAGAACGAGTTGCGCAACGCCGAGGCCGCGCTGCAGACGCGGCGCGCCGAGCGGGCCGCCAAGGTCGCCACGCTGAAGCAGGCGGAACTGGCGTTCAAGCGCCAGCGCATGATGCTGGCGGCCGACGCCAGCTCGCGCGAGGCCTATGAAACCGCCGAAGCCACGCTGGCCGTGACCCGTGCCGAAATCGCGTCGCTGGATGCGCAGATCGCGCAGGCGGAGATCCAGGTGGACACGGCTCAGGTCAACCTGGGCTACACGCGCATCGTCTCGCCGATCGACGGCATGGTGGTGGCGGTGGTGACCAAGGAAGGCCAGACGGTCAACTCCATCCAGAGCGCGCCCACCATCATCAAGGTGGCGCAGGTGGACACCATGACGATCAAGGCGCAGATCTCCGAAGCCGACGTCACGCGGGTCAAGCCCGGATTGCCGGTCTACTTCACCATCCTGGGCGAACCGGACGAGCGCTACCGCGCCACGCTGCGCGCGGTGGAACCGGCCCCGGATTCCATCCAGAAGGATGACGCGACGTCGTCGCTGACGTCGTCCACCAGCTCGTCCACCAGCGCCGCGGTGTATTACAACGGCCTGTTCGACGTACCCAACCCCGACGAAAAGCTGCGCATCTCGATGACGGCGCAGGTGTTCATCGTGCTGGGCGAGGCCAAGGATGCGGTGGTGGTGCCGGCGTCGGCGCTGGGCAAGCGTGGCAAGGACGGGCGCTACGAAGTGCGCGTGGTGGGTGAAGGCAACAAGACCGAGACGCGCCAGGTCCGCATCGGCATGAACAACAACGTGCAGGCGCAGGTGCTGGAAGGCCTGGAGGTGGGCGAACGCGTCGTGTCGGCGGATTCGTCGCCGGCCGCCGCCAAGCCGGGAGCGTGACATGAGCGGTCCGCTCATTTCCCTGTCGGGCGTGCGCCGCGAGTTTCCGGCGGGCGACCAGACGATTGCGGTCCTGAAGGACGTCAACCTCACGATCGAGGCGGGCGAGATGGTTGCCATCGTGGGGGCGTCCGGGTCGGGCAAGTCGACGCTGATGAACATTCTGGGATGCCTGGACCGGCCCACGCGCGGCGACTATAAGGTCGACGGCCGCAGCACGGGCGAGCTGGATCCGGACGAGCTGGCGGAACTGCGCCGGGAACACTTCGGGTTCATCTTCCAGCGCTATCACCTGCTGGCGGACCTGAGCGCGCAGGGCAACGTTGAGGTCCCGGCGGTTTACGCGGGCAAGCGCCGCGAGGCGCGGCTGGATCGGGCCTCGGCCTTGCTGGCGCGGCTGGGCCTGGCGGATCGGTCCGAACACCGGCCCGGCCAGCTTTCCGGCGGGCAGCAGCAGCGCGTGAGTATCGCGCGCGCGCTGATGAACGGTGGCGACATCATCCTGGCTGACGAACCGACCGGCGCGCTGGACACGCATACGGGCCAGGAAGTGCTGCGCATCCTGGAAGAGCTGAACGCGGCGGGGCACACGATCATCATCGTCACGCACGATATGAATGTGGCCCGCCACGCGCAGCGCATCATCGAGATCAGCGACGGCGAGATCGTCGCGGACAAGCGCAATCCGGACGCGCCGCGCCATCAGAAGGCATTGGACGAGGCGCCGGCGATGGCCCAGCGGCCGGCTTGGCAGGCGTATCTGGACCGCTGCGGCGAGGCGCTGCGCATGGCGTTGCTGGCGATGAATGCGCACCGCCTGCGCACGTCGCTGACGATGCTGGGCATCATCATCGGCATTGCGGCGGTGGTGTCGGTGGTGGCGCTGGGCGAGGGCTCGCGGCGCAAGATCCTGGAAGACATCAGCGCAATCGGCACGAACACGGTTGAGGTCTTTCCGGGCAAGGATTTCGGCGACGAGAAAGCGGTGAACATCCGCACGCTGGTGGCGGCCGACGCGGAGGCGTTGGCGCGCGAGTCCTATGTGGATAGCGTGACACCGGAAGTGGGCACGAGCAATACGCTGCGCTATCGCAACGTGTCGGTGAATGGGTCGATCCAGGGCGTGGGCGATCAGTATTTCCGGGTGCGTGCGATCAAGCTGGCCGAGGGCAAGTTCTTTGACGAGACGAGCGTGACGCGCCGCGCGCAGGAAGTGGTGATCGATGAGGGCACGCGGCGTGCGCTGTTTGGTTCGCACACGGAACCCATCGGGCAGGTGATTTTCCTGGGGTCGATGCCGGCGCGCGTGATCGGCGTGACACAGAAGAAGGACACGGTGTTTGGCAGCAACGATTCGCTGAACGTGTGGATTCCCTACACGACGGCGCTGTCGCGGGTGCTGGGGCAGCAGCACCTGAAGAGCATCACGGTGCGCGTGAATGATGCGACGCCGCCGGCCGCGGCCGAACAGGCCATCGTGCGGGTGCTGACGCGCCGGCATGTGGTGAAGGACTTTTTCGTGTTCAACACGGATGCGGTGCGCAAGACGATCGAGCGCACGACGGCGACGATGACGCTGCTGGTGTCTCTGATTGCGCTGATTTCGCTGATGGTGGGCGGCATCGGGGTGATGAACATCATGCTGGTGTCGGTGACCGAGCGCACGCGCGAGATCGGCGTGCGGATGGCGGTGGGCGCGCGGCGCAGCGACATCATGCAGCAGTTCCTGATCGAGGCGGTGCTGGTGTGCCTGATCGGCGGGGCGGTGGGCATCCTGTTGTCGCTGGGCTTGGGTGTGCTGGTCAGCAAGGCGACGGGCGGCTCGTTCCAGATGATCTATTCCACGGCATCGATGGTGGCGGCATTTACGTGCTCGACGCTGATCGGTGTGATTTTTGGCTATCTGCCGGCGCGCAACGCGGCGCGCCTGGATCCCGTCGAGGCGTTGGCCCGGGAATGAGGAAGATGAAAGCAGTTTCTCTTTTGTGCAAACCGCTGGGCGTGGTGCTGGTGTTGGCGCTGGGCGGGTGCGGTCTGCTGCGTACGGATTACGAGCGGCCGGCGGTGAGTGTGCCGGGGTCCTGGACTTATGCGGGGGCGGGCGCTGATGCGGGCGCGCAGGCTTCGCTGGCTGACGGCGGCGAGTGGTGGCGCAATTTTGATGATCCGGTGCTTAACGGGCTGGTGGAGACGGCGCTGACGCGCAATAACGATCTGGCGGCGGCGGCGATTCGCGTGCGGCGGGCGCAGTATCAGGCAGGATTGGCGGACGATCAGCTGATGCCGCAATTCGGCGGTGACGCGAATGTGTCGCGGGTGCGCAATCTATATGGGGATCGTGCAATCACGCGGGCCAATTCCGCGGAGCTGACGGTGAGCTATCAGGTGGACCTGTGGGGCAAGCTGGCGAGCCAGCGGGATGCGGCGCAGTGGGAGGCGCTGGCGACGGAGCAGGACCGCCAGAGCGCGGCGTTGTCGCTGGTGGGTACGACGGCGACGTTGTACTGGCAGACGGCGTTCATCAACCAACGCATCGCGAGCAGCGAGGAGAGCATTGCCTACGCGCGGCGCACGCAGGATCTGGTGCGGGCGCAGTATGCGGCGGGCGGAGCGTCGGCGCTGGAGCTGGCTGAAGCCGAGCAGACGGTGGCAAGCCAGGAGGCGGCGCATGCGTTGCTGGTGCAGCAGCGGGTTGAGTACATCAATGCGTTGACGATACTTTTCGATGGGCCGCCGGATCGCATTACGGCGGATCCGATGCGGTTGCCGTCGAGTGCGTTACCGGAGGCGCGGGCGGGGGTGCCGGCGGAGTTGCTGGGGAGGCGTCCTGATTTGCGGGCGGCTGAGCTGCGGTTGCGGGAGTCGCTGGCTACCGTTGACGCGACGCGGGCGAGCTTTTATCCGCCGGTGACGTTGACGGGGGCGTTGGGCACTTCTAGTCCGACGTTGTCGGATGTGCTGAAGAATCCGATCGGGACGTTGGGGGCGGGGTTGACGTTGCCTTTTCTTCAATGGAACCAGATGCAGCTCAATATCCGGATATCGAAGACGGATTTTGAGGAGCGGGTGGTGACGTTCCGGCAGGCGCTGTATCAGGCGATGGCGGATGTGGAGAATGCGCTGTCGAACCGGACGCAGTTGGGGATTCGGGCGGCGCAGCTGGATCTGTCTTTGCGGGCGGCTCGGGAGGCTGAGCGGTTGTACGAGGTCAGGTATCGGGCGGGGGCGGTGCCGCTGCGGGATTGGCTGGATGCGCAGGAGAAGCGGCGGGTGGCTGAGGTGGCGCGGGACGAGAATATGTTGAATCGGTTGGTGAATCAGGTGACGGTTTATCAGGCGCTGGGTGGGGATGATGTGGTGGCCGTTGAGGGGGATGGGCTGCGAATGTGAGTGCTTGATCGTCTGGGTTTTTTAAGGACTGGCGGTGCGGCTTGCGGGAGTCTTTCGTGAGGTTCGGCGCGTTTGCTCGGCTGGGTTCTTGAGACGTTCGGCGCATTTGCTAGGAGCGTTCTTAAGACGCCCGGCGCGGCGTCGGCCTGGGGCGCGCGGGGCTACGATTGCGGTCCGGAGCCTTCGCTCCGGACTGCCCCATCCTCATCCT
>CBHWAL010000315.1:0-6020 GCA_966111495.1 uncultured Achromobacter sp.
CAAAAAAAAGCGGATCAGTTGCGAGGCGCTGCCCGCGGCGCAAGCGCCGGCGCGGCTGAGCGCTGCGCTCGCTGGCTCAACCAGACGCTGCCCACCACGACGGCCATGCCCGCCAGTTGCGGCGCCGACAGCCGCTGGTCCAGGATCGCCCAGCCCAGAATCGTCGCGGAGAGCGGGCTGAGAAAGCCCAGCGACGACACCGCCGCGGGTTCCAGCCGCGCCACGCCGCGGAACCACAGCACATAGGTCAGCGCCGCACCGATCAGCCCCAGCCAGGCGATGCCCATGACGTTGACCAGCGTGAAATGCGGCAGGGGCGACTCGGCCAGCACCGCGACGGGAATCAGCAGGATGCCGCCCGCCGTCAACTGCCACGACGTGAACGTCAGCGCGGAGACGGGCGGCTGCCATCGGCGGCTCAGCACGGTGCCCAGCGCCATCGACACGGCGCTTGCCAGCCCGGCCGCGACGCCCACCGGGTCGAGCGCTGCCTTCGGCGTCAGCACCAGCAGCGCCACGCCCGCCAGCCCGGCCAATGCCGCCACGACAGACAGCCCGCGCACCGGAAAACCCAGCAGCAGCCTGGTCAGCGCGATCACGACCAGCGGCTGGATTGCGCCGAGCGTGGCCGCCACCCCGCCCGGCAGGCGATAGGCGGCGACGAACAGCAACGCCCAGAACACCGAAAAATTCAGGGCCCCGAGCACGAACACGCGCAGCCACCAGACGCCGTGCGGCAACGCACGGACCCACAAGAGCAGCAGGATGCCCGCAGGCAAGGCGCGCAGCATGGCAACCGTCAGCGGATAGCCGGGCGGCAGCATCAGCGTGGTGACGACATAGGTGCTGCCCCAGATGGCGGGGGCCAGCGCGGTCAGGAAGAGGTCGGTATTGCGGGACATGAATCAGGGAAATGCGGCGTGCCGGCGCGGCGCGCGCCGCGCCGGCAACTGCCATCAATACATATGCTGGCCACCGTTCATGGCCACGTTGCTGCCTGTCATGAACCCCGCCGCATCGCTGCAGATGAACGCGATCAACGCGCCGATCTCGTCGGGCTCGCCCAGCCGTCCCACGGGAATCTGCGGCAGGATCTTTTCCTGCATGACCTCCGGCGGCACGGCCTGCACCATGCGCGTGGCCAGATAGCCGGGCGACACGGTGTTCACCGTCACGCCTTTGCGGGCGACTTCCAGCGCCAGCGACTTGGTGAAGCCGTGAATGCCCGCCTTTGAGGCCGCGTAGTTGGTCTGCCCGAACGCGCCCTTGCTGCCGTTCACCGACGAGATGTTCACGATGCGGCCCCATCCGCGATCCGCCATCGGACCGCACAGCGGCTGCGTCATGTTGAACATGGAGTCCAGATTGCTGTGCATGACCTCGGCCCAGTTCTGCGCGCTCATCTTGCGCAAGCTGGCGTCGCGCGTGATGCCGGCGTTGTTCACCAGGATGTCGATCTGGCGCCCGTCTTCCTCAAGCTTGCGCGCCAGCGCCTGGCAGGCGTCGAAGTCCGCTACGTTGACCTTGTACATGGCGAAGGTGCGGCCTTTGGCGGCTTCTTCCTTGATCCATTCGCGCGTGGCGTTCTCGCTGGAATGGTAGGTGACGATGACGTCGTGGCCCGCATCGTGCAGCGCGACGGCGATGGCGCGGCCCAGGCAGCCCGTCCCGCCCGTGATCAGGGCGGTTCGTTTAACTGTCATGGCGGCCTCCCTGCTGGTGGGCGTCTTGCATGGCGGCGCAGGCGGCCGCCATCTGGTTGGTCATCGTGGACCACATCTGCGCGAAGGGCGAGTTGTCGGCTGCCGCGCTGTTGGCCTGCTTGAACCATTCGCACATCGCTTCGCCCACGCCGGCGGCCAGGGTGGCCTGCTCCTGCAGCGCGGCGTGGGTGAGGGCCTGACTGGCTTCCAACTGCGTCTGCCAGCGCTTGCGCGCAAGTTCGCCCATGGCGGGCGCAACATCCTGCCAGTTGGCGGCGGGTTTCAAGGGGGATAGGGCGGCCAGGACCTGGCCGGTGCTGTCGCCGGCCAGACGCTGGCCCATTTCAAGCCAGCGCTGCTGGCTTTCCTGCGCAAGCTGGGCCAGGCGCTGGCAGAAGGCGACGTTGGCGCCGGTCAGGCCGGCGGGCAGGGAGGCATTTGCTTTCTTCATCATCCGTCCTTGTAAATGGCGTGGTAAGGGGAAACGAATACACACGAGCCTCATGCCGTCGGCAGAGGGGCTTGCCAGTCAACGATAGCCCAGCGGGCGGCGGTACGGCCAGCGTTGCTGACCCGATCTTTGCGCAATCAGGCGGCGCACATGCAGTTCTTGACGCAGCGCCGCACATGGTGTCCCATCGCAACGATGCGCCTGCACTAATGGCGCCCTACTGCCGCGGAGACCCCTTGCCGACATCAGGCCTGATGGAACGCGTACCGTCGTGGCGATATCTGCCCGTGGCCTTGGCGCTGGTGCTGCCGGTGATCGCCTGCGTGGGCTGGACGTGGTGGCACGCGCAGAAGGAACAGCGCGCTGAAGCGGAGTCGGCCGCGCGCATCGTGCGCGTGCAGACGCAGCACATCCTGACGCAGGCGTGGACGCTGCTGGACCGGGTGGCGGCGCTGACGGCGCTGTCGTGCGACGAAGCGCTGCCCGACCTGCAACGCTGGGGCACACTGAACCCTTACTTCCGGTCCCTCTTTCTTGCGCGTGGCGATCGCATCTATTGCTCGTCGGCTGTCGGCAAGACAGACTATCCGGTCTCGGAGTTTCGCAAGTGGGTATCCGGCCAGCCGCCCGACCATTGGCGCTTTACCGTGGCCGGCACGCCGCTGGCGCCAGAACGGCCGGCGATCCTGCTGGGTCGGCCCGGGGCCGACGGCCATAGCGGCGTCGTGGTGATCGACGGACGGTATGTGCAGGACCTGCTGAACGCCGTGGCAAGCCTGCGCGATTACCGCATCGAGTTGCAGGTGGGCGAGGGCGGCGCGCCCATCCACAATGATTTCAAGGGGGCGGCCGGGGCGTCGCGCGAGCTGGTCTACAGCGAGACCACCAGCCAGGACGGGCGGGCATCCCTGACCATCCGCGTCAGTGCGCCGGCCGAAGCCGTCGTGCAGGCGTGGCAGCAATTGATGATGACCTACCTGCCCGCCGCGGCGCTGATCGGATTCGGGTTGGCCGTGGGCGCGTATCGGCTTCAGGCAAACCGGCAATCCATCAGGGAGCAATTGCGCCGCGCCATCCACGCCGGCGAATTCCGGGTGCATTACCAACCTGTTTATGGTCATGCAACGGGCAAGTGCAGCGGCGTCGAGGCGCTGATGCGCTGGGAGCGGCCCGGCGTGGGCTTCGTGCGGCCGGACATCTTCATTGCCGCGGCAGAGGCCGATGGCATGATCGTCCCGCTGACGCGTCATCTGTTCGCGCTGATCGAGCGCGACATGCGCGACTGGGCCACGCCGCCCGGCTTTCATGTCGGGGTCAATATCGCCGCCGAGCATCTGTCCTGCGCCGAGTTCACGGCTGACATCGAACGCTTCTCGGCAAACATCGTCCAGCGTGAACCGACCCTGGTATTGGAGATCACCGAACGCAGCCTGATCACCGACGACGGCCAAGCGCGGCGCAATATCGACGCGCTGCGCGCGCAAGGCGTGCGCGTGGCCATTGACGACTTCGGCACCGGTCACTGCTCGCTGTCGTATCTGCAGCGCTTTCCCGTGGATTACCTGAAGATCGACAAGGGCTTCGTGCATGCCATCGAACCCACTGGCGAAGACGCGCCAGTGCTGGACGTCATCATCACGCTGGCGCATCGTCTGGGCTTGGCGGTGCTGGCCGAAGGGGTCGAAACCGACCTGCAGTTCCGCTATCTGACCGGGCGCGGCGTCGCGTTCATCCAGGGCTACCTGTTTGCGCGGCCAATGCCGTCGGATCAGTTCGTGACCTGGTACGCCGGGCACGCGCCGCCGGGCGAACCCGTGGCCGAGCCGCAATCGCGCTCAAGTGGTCTTGGCGTTGGCTGACGGCTTGGCAAAGAACAGGTCGGTGATGGCCTGGCTGTCCATGGGTTCACCGTTGATCGCGCGCGTCAGCATTTCCGCGCCCAGCAGTTGCACCGAAAACACCAGGTCGGGCTGCACCCGGCGGATCTTTTCCAGATGCTTGCTGGTGTTGACCAGCGCCACGGTCTTGGCGCCGTCCGTGCCGGTTGCTTCCTTTGCGGCCAGCACGATGAATGCGTTTTCCGCGTCGTCGTCGCGCAGCGCCAGCACATAGCGCGCCCGCGCGACGCCCGCCACGTGCAGCACGTCCACGCTGGAGGGATCGCCTTCGATCAGATCGGCGGCTGCGGGATAGTCGTGCGCCATGCCCGTTGGCACGATGACGGTGACTTCTTCGTTTCGGTTGCGCAGGCCCTGATAGACGCTCAGCGCGAGGGGCGTCGCGCCCGCGATGATGATGTGGTTCTTTCTCATGGCCGAAGAAAACCTGCCTTTGACGAGCCGTTTCAGATTGCCGCCGATCACGGGTCCGGCGATCGCGCTGACGGAGGTGGCGAACACGGTAATGCCGAGGATGATAATCGACGCCGTGAACAGGCGCGCCGTGCCGCTATGCGGCACGATGTCGCCGTAGCCCACCGTGGACATCGAGACGATCGAGAAGTACAGCGCGGTGCCGGCGTCAAGGATTGGCGGGTTGAATTCGTTGCCCAGGTATAGCGTGCCGAACACCGCGTAGATCATCAGCGACAGCACGCTGACCAGCGCAAACAGCGAGCCGGCCGTCACGCTGGCGCGGTCGAAGCGGCGCCAGTACGCCACCAGCGCGATCACCAGGACCAGCGTGTAGATGCCCAGTCCCGCGCGGCCCCCATCGCCCAGGATGGCGAACGTGCCGATGCCGATCAGCAACACCAGCGAGAACGCCCAGGCGATGCGCGCCTTGAGGATCAAGCCCAGCGCAATCACCTGCAGACCCACGCCGAGCACGAGGCGCGGAATCTCCAGCAGGCCGACCACGCGCATGATCTCGTGCCAGTTGTCCAGTGCGAGCCAGAACGAATATTCGCGCGCGCGGACTTCGCGAAGCACTGGGTGCATGAAGGCGTATCCGTCCAGCGCCACGAGGATGGCAAGGCACCAGTTCGGCGGGAAAAACGCCAGTATCTTGCGGAGGCGATGGCGCAGGGATGGCTGGGGCAGGGGCATGGAAGGCACGGGCTTCCTATATCAATCTGGTATGGAAGACTATCAACAAAGAATTACTGGAAACGCGTCCGAGGTCCTAAACTTTCCTCATCAGGCGGCTATCCGGAAGGAACACCGCCGATATGGCAGTAACGCACTCCCAGCAGCAAGGGTGGACGCATTGCCAGGCGTTGATCACGTTGCAGCCAGTGCAGGGACTAGAGACCCGGCGCGGGCCACGGTCGGACCGTGCGTGAGTAGTATGAGGCACGAATGTTGGAATCGCGTGATCCAGGTAGAAGGCATCGGTGCCGGCCGATGACTCCGGGTTCACGTGTTGTTTTAGCGCGGCGTCTTACCCTTCGGGGGCAGCGCCGCGTTTTTTTCGCCTGGCGGCCTTGCGCCAGACGTTTTCAAGCAGATGCGTTCGCGTCCGCTTCTTCGCTTCGCCAGGCCTGTTGCCCGTCCGCGCGCGCTGACGGCGCCGTTACCCGATAGTCCAGATCCAGCGTGATGTCGGCTGCAAACATGTAGCCCCATCCGTGGACCGCGCGTATGGGCAACGTCATCTGATTGGCCGCGGCCTTGCGGCGCAGACGGCTGATCATTACGTCCACGAAGCGGCGGCGCGTGATGCCGCTGTCGGCTTCGTCCGCGCCATCGGCCAGAAATGCGTCGCGGCTGATCTTGCGGTCGGGCGACTTCACCAGCCGCGACAGGAAGTCGCGTTCGCCGGTTGTCAGACCCAGCGTCCTGCCCTTTGGGCTGATGAGCGTCCATCCCTTGTTCGCCAGCCGCCAGCCTTCCTGGGCCGGCTCTTCGGATGCGCCCGAATCCGCG
>CBHWAL010000316.1:0-6004 GCA_966111495.1 uncultured Achromobacter sp.
TGAGAGCCGAGGCATTGGCCAGCGCAAGATCGGCATTGAGCACGATGTTGTTGGAAAGGCTGGTGGCGCTGCCGGGCAGCAGCGACGACGCGCCGTACACGACAAGATCCCCCAGTCCCAGCGCGCTGTTGCCGCCAAGCGCCAGGCTGCCGCCGCCCAGCCGCACGCCGCCCACGTGCGTATTCACGCCATTGAGCGTCAGGGCGCCCGCGCCGGATTTGTCCAGCGCGCCGGCGCCGGAGATGGCGCCCGCCAGCGTCAGGTTGTTCGCGCCCTGGACGCCCAGACCGCCGGCATTGAGCTGGATTGCGTTTGCCAGCGACAACCCCGGCGTGGCCGGCGAGATGGCGCCGCCGTTGCCGATCAGGGTCCCGGTGCCGAACGCGGTGTTGCTGTCGAAGTTGACCAGGCCGCCGTTCAACGTGGACTGGCCGCTGACGAGCGGCCCGTTGAGCGTCCAGGTGCCGCCATTCACGCGCAGGTTGTTGAAGTTGCGGTACACCGACGCGCTTGCCGTGCCGGTGCCGGTGGTGCCGGATGCGCCCGGATTCTGCAGCACGAGCGTATTGTTGCCATTCGCCCCGCCGTCCACCGTGCCGCCCTGGGCGAAGCCCAGCGCGATGCTGACGTCCAGGCCCGCCACGGCCAGATCGACGCCGACATCCGCGCCGCCCGTGGATATCGTCGATCCCGTCACGGCGGTGAACGTGTTGGTGCTGTTCTGCCCCATGCTCACGCTGCCATTGATCGTGCCCGCGTTGACGAAGCTGTTGCCCGTGGCGGAACGGCCAAGCCCGACGCGCCCGTTGATGACCCCGCCCGCCGCATTGTTCACGGTGACCGGTGCGCCGCCATAGGCGGCAATCACCGGGCTTGCGTTGAGCAGCGACACGGAGAGCAGACCCGGCTTCAATCCGATCGTGCCCGAGTTGTCGATGTTGATCGTGCTGGCGGAATTGCCGCGCAAGGAGAGGGCGGTGCCATCCAGCGTACTGAGGACCTGCAGGCCCAGCACGGACAAGCCCGCGCCGTACAAGGTGCCGCTGTTGTTGACCCGCACCGCCCCAGCATTCGTCGCGTTACCCATGATCACGCCCGAGGTACCGAGCGCCACCAGGGACAGCGTGGGATCGATCAGACCCTGGTTGGTGAGCGTGGTATTGCGGCCCGTCAGCTTGATGGCGGCCGAACCCGGCAGTGTGACCAAGGGTCCCGAGGACTGGCCCGCAGGCGTCACCAGCACCGAGGCGTCGTTGACGCTGCTGTTGACCGTATTTGGATTGATCAGCGTTACCGCGTCATTGCAGATGATGGTGGCGCCGGTTGTCGTGCACGCCAGCGCGGCTGGCATGGGCAACAACAGCATCGCAAGGACGCGCCAGACATAGTTCAGGTGAAGGGGGACGGGGGAATAGCCATGCCGGTGGCCAGATGTCATTGTCAGCTCCAGGGACGGAAGGAGCCTTACCCGTTTTCGCACACGTCAACCAGCCGCAAACGGACAAGGCGATGCTGCAACTTCAGGTATCCAATCGGCGGTTGCTGTTGTTGTCCCGTCCGCTGAATAGGGGTCAGTGTTGGGGGCAAACTGGGGTCAGGGCTGTAAACAATCCGCGTTAAGCGTAACGAAAATATTCAACAAAACAACGGATCGTCTCTAGTTGAAACGTACGAGTCGTTACTATAGTTTCAAATAGAAATTACAGTTGTTGATAATGCTGCAGCGCACTTGTTCTGAATGTTCTTATTTTTGCGTGCAGATTATAAATTTCTACGCGATTTGGAAAATCATTAAGAATTGTGGCGTAAGTGCCAGATTCCGAAGGATATTTTCGAATGTTTAAAACGACAGTTTGAATCATTCTTAGCGTATCAACGACCAATTCCAGATTTTGGCGGAAGCGCGTGGGGCTTGTGGACAGATTTACGGACATGCCGCATTTGATTATTTCCCGTCAGCGGACGGAAATATTTTCAATGAGAAAGCCCCGCGATCCTGGCTGGATTCGGGGCCTGTTTTGCCTGCTTCCCGCGTCAAAACGCAAGCAACCGTAAACGACGTCAGGCGGCCATTTCCGCAGCCTCTGCGGCATACGAAATGCCACCAAGCTCGGCCTGCGCGCGCGCCCGCGCCGCCGCCAGCAGCTCAGGGCCACGGGCCGTTCCTTCAACCGCAACGAAGGTCACCTGCTTCAATCCGATGGTCGCCAGCACATGCCGCAGGTACGGCGTCAGGAAGTCCGGCTGCCGTGCTTCCTCGCCGCTGAACTCGCCGCCCGACGAGATCGCGACAAACACCGGCCGGTCCGCGAGCAGGCCGATCTTGCCTTGCGCAGTGATGTGGAACGTGTGGCGCACGCGGACCACGTGGTCCAGCCACGCCTTCAGCGCGGACGGCACCGTGAAGTTGTGCATCGGCGTGGCCAGCACGATGTGGGTGGCATCGTCCAGCATCCGAATCAGATCGGCCGACGCTTGAAGCGAGCCGTCTTCCAATACGTCGGCCGCAGGTTCCTCTCGCGCCGCCAAGACGGCTGCATAGTCGCCATCCGCATGGGTGAGGGTGGTGGCGTCGAACTCCACGACGTCCAGTCCGCCAGCCGGCCCGGTCTGCGCCAGCCGGTCGATGATCTGCTGCGACAGACGATAGCTTTCCGATTCGAGCCCCCGCGGGCTGCAGCGGATACGAAGAATGCTCATTGGAGGGATCCTTTCAAGGGTTTGCTGAACCGGATGGCGCTGGTCAACAGGCCCTGCCGGAAGTAGAAGCGTTGCGCCAGCGCGTTGCCCAGCCCGGTATCAAGCACAAGCTTGTCGCAGTCCGCGCCGCGCGCGAGCTGGTCCAGTTCGGCGATCAGCCGGGCGCCCCAGCGGCTGCCGCGCGCCGAGGGATCCACCACCAGGTCGTCCACGTACATGAAGCGGCCGTAGATCAGGTTCTCCTGATACCGATATCCGGCCAACGCCACCGCCTGGCCCTCGCGCATGACGGCGAGCAGCCGGTAGTTCTCCTGGTGCATCCGGGCCAGGCGCTCAATAAAGTCGTCCGCATGCGCCAGATGGGGACGCAGTTCGCGCATCAGCGGCAGGCAGGCCCGCCATTCTTCAGGCGTTTCCAAATGCCGCAACGCGGGTTCCGGGGAGGATGTGTGCATGGATAAGTACCTCTGAGGTCAGGGCGCTGAACATACGCCCACCGTGAGTACGAATCTTAGAAACCACATGACATAATTCAAAGGGCCATAAATGCGCTTAAGGACTATGCCATGATTCCAGCAACACCCGACGGCCTGCAAACCGACACCGACGCCGCCGCCAACCCGCTGTACCGGCAGGTCTACGAGCGTTTTCGAAGCGCCATCGCCGAAGGTACCCTCAAACCCGGCGATCGGATCCCCTCAGCGCGCGCGCTAGCCAAGGAAATCGGCGTGGCGCGCGGCACCGTCGAAGTCGCGTACTCGCTGCTGGCCTCGGAAGGGTATATCCAGGCGCGCGGCCAGGCCGGCACGATCGTCGCGCCCAACCTGCAACCCCTCGCGCGCGCAGTGCCGTCGGCGCGGGTACGGCCGGCCGAGGTGGTGGAAGAGGGCTGGCCGCGACCTGCCGCGCCGCTGCCATTCCAGATGGGCCTGCCTGCGCTAGACGTCTTTCCGCGCAAGATCTGGGCGCGCCTGGGCGCGCGCCATCTACGCAGCATGCAGCCGCCGGACCTCGGCTATCCCGATCCCGCGGGATTGCTCGGGCTTCGAACCGCCACGGCGGCGTACCTGCAGGTGGCGCGCGGCATTCAGTGCACGCCCAGCCAGGTGTTCATTACGTCCGGCTACAACAACACCCTGCAGCTCATCATGCAGGCGCTCTTCAAGCCCGGCGATTCGGTCTGGGTGGAAGATCCCGGCTATCCGCCCACGCGGGCGCTGTTGGCGCAGGCAGGCATGCAGGCTGTGCCGGTGCGCGTGGACGCTGAAGGTCTGGTGGTGGAGGCGGGCATTGCGCAAGAGCCGCGGGCCCGGGCCGCCGTCGTGACGCCCGCGCACCATAGTCCGCTCTGCCTGTCGCTGTCGCTGCCCAGGCGCCAGGCCTTGCTGGACTGGGCAGAACGCAGCAGCGCCTGGATCGTGGAAGACGACTACGACGGCGAATACCGCTACGTCGGCCGCCCGCTCCCAGCCCTGAAAAGCCTGGATCAGCAGGGGCGGGTGCTGTATTCGGGCACCTTCAGCAAGGTGCTGTTCCCCGGCATGCGGCTTGCCTATCTGGTTGTGCCCGAAGCGCAGGCGCCACGCTTTGAGCGCCTGTGCAGGCTGCTGGCCGGCGGCGCGCCGGCGCTGACGCAAACCGTTCTGGCCTCGTTCATCAACGAAGGCCATTTCGCACGCCATATCCAGCGCATGCGCCGCCTGTACAGCGATCGGCGCAACGCCACGGCGGCAGCGTTATCCGATGTGTTGGGTTCCCGCTTGCACATCGATTTGCAGCCGGGAGGCATGCACCTGGTGGCGCGCCTGGAAGGCCATCAGACCGACCGCGAGCTGGCGTCGCGCATGCTGCAGCATGGCCTGTATGCGCAGGCCTTGTCGCACTGGTCTGCCGCGCCCGATGCGCGCTCCGGCTTGCTCATGAGCTTCACCAACATCGTGTCGGGCGAGCAGGCGGTGCAACTGGCCCGCCGGATCCTGCAGCTCATGTGAACTACGCAAAGGTTACGTCAGTGGCCTGATGCTGCGAGTCAGGAATCCGGCTTCGGTATAGACCATGATTCGTGTCGGGACGGACGAAGCAAGCGCCAATTCCTGACATTTATCCGATTGAATCCCGGCCGTGGCCCGGCTATAAGCTTGGAACTGGGGCCCGAAACAAATCGCCGCCCTGACTCCCAAGAAGCCCGAGCCGATGCCGCACCCATCCCCCCACGACGAACATGTCGCCAGTAAGCCGGCTGCCGGCGCGCGCGCCCAGACCGGCAGCGGATCCTGCGTTGAAGTATTTCTGGTGTTCCTGCGCCTGGGCTTGACGTCCTTCGGCGGACCGGTGGCGCACCTGGGCTACTTCCGCACCGAATTTGTTGACCGGCGTCGATGGCTCGACGACTACGCCTTTTCCGATTTGGTCGCGTTGTGCCAGTTTCTGCCAGGCCCCGCGAGCAGCCAGGTCGGCATGGCGATCGGCCTGCGCCGGGCCGGCTGGGCCGGCATGCTGGCAGCTTGGATTGCGTTCACCCTCCCGTCGGCGCTTGCGCTGATCGGCTTTGCGCTGGGGCTTGCCCACTATGGGTGGCTGTCCGAGTCGGCGGCCATTCATGGCCTGAAGGTGGCGGCGGTCGCCATCGTGGCCCAAGCGGTCTGGGGCATGGGACGCTCGCTCTGTCCGGACCGGCCACGCGCCGCGCTGGCCGTTGCCGCCGCATTGCTCACCGTGGTGCTGCCCACCGCGCTGGCGCAGATCGCAGCTGTCGTGCTGGGCGCGGTCATCGGCGCCGCCTTCCTGCAACTGCCGCCCCGGCCCGTCCTGTCCAACTCCTCATCGGGCGTGCCCCGCGCGGCGGGCTTGGCGTCACTGGCGCTGTTTGCTGCCTTGATGGCGGGGCTGCCGCTCTGGGCGGTGCTCTCGGACGGCTCGCTGGCCAGCCAGATTGCCGGTTTCTACCGCGCCGGGGCTTTGGTCTTTGGCGGCGGACACGTGGTATTGCCGCTGCTGGAGACCGCGTCGGTCTCTTCCGGGATGGTGTCCAACGCGGACTTTCTCGCCGGCTATGGCGCGGCGCAGGCGATGCCTGGCCCGTTGTTCACGTTCGCGGCCTTCCTGGGCGCCATGTCGTCTGGGCCCTTGTCCGGCTGGGCGGGCGGGCTGACGCTGCTGTGCGTGATCTTCGTGCCGGGGGCCTTGCTGCTCGCGGCCGCGCTGCCATTCTGGGATACGCTGCGCCGCCGGCCAGGCGTGCGCAACATGGTAGCCGGCGTCAATGCCAGCGTCGTCGGCATCCTGCTCGGCGCGCTGTATGACC
>CBHWAL010000317.1:0-6001 GCA_966111495.1 uncultured Achromobacter sp.
CCCGTGGGCACCGAGGCCTGGCGGCTTGCGGACGTGGCGGGGCACTGGGACGAGCTGATCATCCGTGCCTACATCGTCGAGAACGGGGAGAAGGTGCTGTACCAGGAAGGCCCGCTCTCCACGTTGCGCACGCCGCAGGACCTGATCGCGGGCTACACGGGCGGCGGCGCCATCCTGCCGGAAGGCGCGGGCATGACCTGCGGCACGGTGGCCGCCATCGGCGGCATTCGCCCTGCAGCGGATTTCACGATGGAACTGCACGATCCGCGCCTGAACCGCACGCTGCGCCACCGCTATCATGTCGAGTCGCTGCCCGTGGTCGCTTGATGGCCGCCACGCTCGGCGCTGAATCCGGGCGCGTTCCCCGCGAAGGCGTCCGTCCGAACACTTACGCCGCCAGGCGGCATTAGGACAATGATGGTTTCGACCTTGAATGATCTGACCTCGGCCCTGCGTGAGGGCCGCAGCACTTCCGTCGCGCTGACCGAAGCCGCGCTGGCGCGGGCCCAGGATCCGGCGGGCGAGGGCGCCCGCGCCTTCACCAAGCTCTATGCCGATTCGGCGCTGGCGCAGGCGCGCGCATCGGACACGCTGCGCGCGGCCGGCATCGTCCGGTCGGCGATCGAAGGGCTGCCCATCAGCATCAAGGACTTGTTCGACATCAAGGGCGAGACCACGATGGGCGGCTCGGTTGCGCGCGAAGGCGAGCCCGCCGCCGAGGAGAGCGCCGAAGTCGTGCAGCGTCTGATCGCCGCGGGCGCCGTCATCATTGGCCGGACCAACATGACGGAATTTGCCTATTCGGGGCTGGGCATCAATCCGCATTACGGCACGCCGCTCAATCCGTACGACCGCGCCACTGGCCGCATTCCTGGCGGCTCGTCGTCCGGCGCGGCGGTGTCGGTTGCGGATGGCATGGCAGTCGCGGGCATCGGCTCGGATACGGGCGGCTCCGTGCGCATTCCTGCTGCGCTGTGTGGCCTGACCGGGTTCAAGCCCAGCGCCTGGCGCGTTTCCATGCAGGGCGTGCTGCCCTTGTCGGCGAATCTGGATTCCATCGGCCCCATCGCCTCCAGCGTGCGTTGCTGCGCAGAACTCGACGCCATCCTGTCGGGCGACGCGGGTCCCTTGCCGCAGGCGCTGCCGGTGCGTGGCCTGCGCCTGGCCATTCCGGCGACGCTGGCGCTGGACGCCATGGACAAGCATGTCTCCGACACCTTTGCGGCGGCGGTGCAGCGGCTCGAAGCGGCCGGCGCGCTGATCGACCGGATCGAGATTCCGGAATTCGCCGAACTGGCCGCGATCAACAGCAAGGGCGGCTTTACCGCCGCCGAGGCCTGGGCCTGGCACCGCGACCTGATCGCGCGCGCGGGCAAGCGTTACGACCCGCGCGTCGTCTCGCGCATCATGCGCGGGCAGGACATGACTGCGGCCGATTACATCGAACTGCTCGACGCGCGCGAGGCGTGGGTGGCGGCAGTGGATCACCGCATTGCCGGTTACGACGCGTTGATCATGCCCACGACGCCCATCGTGGCGCCGCCCGTCGCGGACCTGCAGGGTTCCGACGAGGCCTATTACGCCGCCAACGGCCTCATCCTGCGCAATCCCACCCTCATCAACTTCCTGGACGGCTGCGCGCTGTCCTTGCCCTGCCACGCTGCGGGCACGGCGCCCGTGGGCCTGATGATCGCGGCCAGCAATGGCGCGGACCGCCGCGTCCTGGGCATCGGCCTGTCGGTCGAAGATCTGTTCGCCGCCCGCTGAGCGGCGCTTTCCCGCAACGAGAGAACCCATGCCAGAAGCCGATAACGTTAGAACCAGCCTCGCGCTCGCCCGCCAGGCGCGGCTGGATGCCCGCAGCGGCCGCCTGACGGGTCCCACGGCGAATCTGGCGCCGGGGCACGTTCAGGCCAACCTGGCGATCCTGCCGCGCGCACTGGCAGCGGATTTCCTGCATTTCTGCCAGCGCAATCCCAAGCCGTGCCCCTTGCTGGCCATGTCCGAGCCGGGCGATCCGGCGTTGCCCGAGCTCGGCGCGGACATCGACATCCGCAGCGACATCCCGCGATACCGCGTCTGGAAGGACGGCGAGCTGGTAGCCGAGCCCACGGACGTGCGCGACCTGTGGCGCGACGATCTCGTGTCGTTCCTGATTGGCTGCTCGTTCTCGTTCGAGGAGGCGATGCTGGATAACGGGCTGCCCGTGCGCCACATCGAGCAGGGCAGCAATGTGCCCATGTACCGCACCAGCATCGCGACGCAGCCGGCCGGCGTGTTCGGCGGTCCGCTCGTGGTGTCGATGCGGCCCCTGAAGGCCGCGGACGCGATCCGGGCGATCCAGGTGACGTCGCGGTTTCCGTCGGTGCACGGCGCGCCCGTTCACATTGGCGATCCATCGCTTATCGGCATCTCGGATATCGGCCGCCCAGATTATGGGGATCCGGTGGAGATCCGCCCGGGCGAAATGCCGGTGTTCTGGGCCTGCGGCGTGACGCCGCAATCGGTGGTGGCAGCGGTGCGGCCGGAATTCTGCATTACGCATGCGCCGGGCCACATGCTGGTCACCGACCTCATCAACAGCCGCATGGCGGTGTTCTGATCGCGGGGTGAGCCCGTGGGTGGCTTGTCGGCGGGCCGTCAGCGCAGTTGCATCAGCGCAGTTGCATTAGCGCCTTCACACGCTGGTCGTAATCGGGCGGGAAGGTCCAGAAGCGCATGCCTTGCTGCGTAAAGCCTTCCTGCAGCCCGCGCTCGGCCGGCGCCTTGTGCCACAGGAACTGCATCAGCACGTCGCTGCTGACCCACGCGTTGCCGAACCAGAAGCTGTGGGCGCGGCGATTCAGATCGGGAATGGCGCGCGGATCGACCCAGATCATGTCGAAGTTCAGCCGCTGCGACGCGGCGTTGATGAACTCTACCTGCTCCTCGGTCAGGTCATCCGCATTGGGACGGCCTGCGCGGGATGCCCGCTGGTGGCGCGCCGCGAAACGCAACGCGCGGTCACCCAGATTGGCGCCCAGGCTCACGCGTTCGGTCAGGTCGATGTACTGCCGCAGGTCCGTCACGAAACGGTAGGTGTCTTCGTCGGGCGCCGCGAAATAGATCTGGCCCAGACGCAGCCGCGCGCGCAGCGCCTCGCGGCTCTCGCCGTCGCGAGGCTGCGCCAGCGTGGCGAGTCCTTCACTGGCGATGCGCGCGCCCGCACTGAACGCCAGCACGTTGATGTGCTCGGCATTGGTGTTGCGCGCGAGCAGTTCCAGGAGGCGTGCGAAGGCGGGCACCGAGGCCCGCGCGGTTCGGACATCCGTGGCATAGGACAGCAGGCTGCCGGCCGAGGGCCAGAGAAAGGCCAGGACGACCGCCTGCCGGCCCGTGAAGTGATGAAACTGCGCGGCCTGCGCGGTGCCGCGCCACACCGCGTTGTTAAAGCCGTGCACGTAGACGATCAGGTCCCGGTGGCGGCTGACCGCCAGGGCGTCGTTGATGAGCGCAAAGTAGGCCTGTGCGTCGGGCGAGGTTCCCGCATCGCTTTGCGGGGTCAGGGCGACGAGCTCTTCCATGCGCTCCAGGCTGAGCACCGGCCGCCCGCGCTGGCTGCCCGAGGTGGAAAGCTGGCGCAACTGATCCCAGTCCAGCGTGCCGTCGCCGATCTGCACCTTGGCCACGCCCATGCGCAGCGTGTCGCTGGGAAAGATCGAATAGAAGGGTTGGCGCGATTCCAGGAAGACGGCGCGGTTGGTGGCGTAGAGCAGCGGAATCGAGGTGATGTCGGCCGTTTCCTTGTGCGCGAAGGGGTCGACCTGGCCCGTCGTGAACTTGACGGGCGTGGGCATCAACTGCACAGGGGAGGAGCAGGCTGTCAGCAGCGCCATGAGCAGCGATATGAGCGGCGCGGCCAGCACGGCGCGGGCGGTTCGCCGTTGGCGGACCGGCGGCGCAAGCGAGCGGACATCGAGAAAGCGCATGCGGTGGGCCCGGATCAGGGGGGAGGATTGGCGCGGCGCGGGCGCCAAGGGCGACGCACACTGCACCACCGTCATTCCATTGAAATCGGCAAAGGCACGCGAGGATTGTCGCCGTGGTGGAGGCGGGGAGCAAGGGGGAAGGGGAGAGGTGCTGCGGGGCGCCGCCCCGGTTGGGGACGCGGGGCGGCGGGTCAGGCGATGGCCCGTGAGGGGGCCAAGGCCTGGGGGAAAGCTGAGGGTGTCAGACACCCGGGCGTTAAAAGATGTGCCGATACCCCACGGCGGCGCCGACCTGGTTGCTCTTGCCCGCGATTTCGCCGCTGGCGGCGTCGCTGACCTTGTTCCAGTCGACGGTGCCGTACAGTTGCGAGCGCTTGGACAGCGAGTATTCGGCCACGGCGACCAGCGCGTAGCGCTTGCCCTTGTCTCCTTCGACGACCACGTTCTCGCTGCGGTCGTAGTACGCGGCGCCCGTGATGGCCCAGCGCGGGGTGGCTTGCCAGGTCACGCCGGCGAAGTAGCCGTTGTCCTTGCGGTCCAGGCTGGCGGTGGTGGCGCCGCCCATGACGCCATTGACCCAGCCCGTTTCGTCGCGGCCGTTGAAGTAGCCCGCGAAGACCTTTGCCGAATCGAACTGGTAGGACGCGTTCAGGTTCCAGGCGCGCTGGCGTTCGTCGGAATCGGTGGCGGCGTAGGTCTGCTGCCAGGCGGCGCCCAGGCCAAGCTGGCCGATCGTGTAGCGCAGGCTGGCGCCATACTGCTGGCCGGCCTTGCGGTCGTCCCAGTCTTCGCCGTTTGCCCACGACGCCACGACGGCCAGGTTGCCGAACGTGTTGGCGTACTTGGTCATGTTGTTGGTGCGCACGCGCGACATCGCGGCGGGCAGCCAGGCGTTCTGCTCGTAGTTGCCGACGGTCAGCGGGTCGAAGTAGTCGGCTAGCAGGTCGAACATGGGGGTGTTCTGCAGACCCAGCGTCAGCGTACCGATGCTGCCGCCGTCCAGGCCCACATAAGCCAGGCGGCTGAAGGCCTTGGACGTGTCCGATCCCCTGCCGTTCTGCAGATTGATGCCGTTTTCCAGGCGGAAGAAGGCGCGGTTGCCGTTGCCGAGGTCTTCGGAGCCGCGCAGGCCCCAGCGGCTGTTGGAGATGGCGCCGTTTTCCATGGAGATGCGGCTGCCGTCTTCGCCCACGGCGCCCGAGCTGGTGCTGAGGTAACGGATGCTGACGTCGGCGATGCCGTACAGGGTGACGCTGGTTTCGGCGCTTGCCGCGCCGGCGGCCAGGCCAAGGCCGGCCGCAGCCAGCGATAGGGTGATGCGTTTCATGTTGGACTCCTCCAGGTGTAGCTGATTTGTGATTGCGCCGCGCTGGTAGCGTGGCTTGCTGCGTCCGGCGGTTTGCCGGGCGCTTGGCCGCTGCATCGACGCCATGGTTGGGCGCGGTTCCGGAGCAGCGGTCAGCGTGCAAGATGCGCCATGCCGGTGCAGCACATGGACGCCTGGGGATTCTAAGTAAGTTGGGGGGTGGGGAATATCGAAAATATTTGGCGTTTTCCCGGGTTTACACGCCCATAAACCCGCACCGCCCCGATAGCGAACGAACGGAAAAGAAAAAACCCCGTTCGCGGGAACGGGGTTCGTGTAGCGCAGACGCGACGTTACAACGTCATGTGCAGCGGTAGCCAGGTGGCGATGCCCGGCACGACATAGAGCAGCAGCACGGCGGCGATCATCAGAATGAACATTGGCAGCGATGCGCGCGCGATGTAGGGCAGTTCGCGTCCGCTCATGCCGGACAGCACGAACAGGTTGAACCCCACCGGCGGCGTGATCTGTGCCATTTCCACCACGAACACGATGAAAATGCCGAACCAGATCAGGTCGATGCCTGCGGCCTGCACCGTCGGCAGCAGCACGCCCATGGTCAGCACAACGATCGAGATGCCGTCCAGGAAGCAGCCCAGGATGACGAAGAACACCATCAGCGCCATGATGAGCCCGAACTGCGACAGGCCCACTCCGCCGATCCATT
>CBHWAL010000318.1:0-5980 GCA_966111495.1 uncultured Achromobacter sp.
CATTGCGTACATGCTGTTTGCGCGCAAGCTGATCGACGCAGGCCAGGGGCCGCGTGCGTTGAATCGCCCCAGCCTGGGCGACTGGGCCACCAAATATTCCCTGCAAAACCGGGCGTGCCGCCTGGTCGTGCAAGACGACTCCGACCTCGTCGGACGCCAGCTCGGACTGTGGGCGGGTGAGCTCGGCAAGGCGGCGTTCGTCATCGCGATCGAGCGCAACACGCGTTTTGCGCGGGCCGTCATGCGCCCGACCTCGGACGATGTGCTGGAGGCGGGAGACATCCTGCTGCTCGACATGGATTCAGAGGGTTTCGATATCGACGGCTTTTGCGGCCGGCATCACCTGAAGCGGCTGGCGATGTCCGGTGTGTACTTCACGGACCAGGCCCGCGACGTGGGCATGGTCGAGGTCATCATCCCGTCGGAATCGCGTCTGGTCGGCGCGAATGCGCGTGAATCCGTGGTGCTCGCGCGGCATGGTCTCTTCGTCGTGGGCTTGTGGCGCGGCAAGGAGGCCAAGCGCGACCTGCCGGACGTGAAGATGCGCGTGGGCGACACGCTGCTGGTGGTGGGGCCGTGGGCGGGCATTTTTTCCCTGCAGGCGGAAGAGCACGATCTGGTCAGCCTGGCGATGCCGGTCGAAGCCGATTCGCTGGTGCCGGTGCCCAACCGCGCCATCCACGCGCTGTTCTCGCTGGCGACAGTGGTGTTCCTGATGCTGACCGATTGGGTGCCCAACGTGATGGCGGGGCTGATCGGCGCCCTGATGATGGGCCTCTTCGGCTGCGTGACCTTGGACGTGGCGTACCGGTCGATCAATTGGCGGGCGCTGATCCTGATCGTGGGCATGCTGCCGTTTGCGTTGGCGCTCAAGCGCAGCGGCGGCGTCGACCTGGCCGCGCAGTTCCTGCTGCACTATTCGGGCGATTGGGGCATCTACGGGCAGTTGGCGCTTGTGTTCGTGGCGACGGTGATGCTTGGCGTGGTGGTCTCGGGCACGGCCACCGCCGTGCTGATGGGCCCTGTTGCGATCAGCATCGCCGAAAGCCTGCACGCCTCGCCCTATGCGTTTGCGATGACAGTGGCCATTGCGTCGTCCGCGGCGTTCATGTCGCCGGTGTCCACGCCCTCCAATGCACTGGTCAGCGTGGCGGGCGGCTTCGGGTTTGCCGATTACCTGAAGATCGGAACGCCGCTGGCCTTGTTTTCCTTGGTGGTCAGCGTGTCGCTGATTCCGATCCTGTTTCCGTCCTGAGGGCGGATGACCCCATCCGGAGGTTCGATCATGTCTGTCAGGACTGGCATTGCAATCACGGCCGCATCGCTGATTCTTGGCGCTTCGCTGGCGCATTCCCATGGTCTGCCCGCGGCGCCGGATGCCCCGCCGCCGACCGCGCAGGCCGCGCCGGGTTCGCGGATCCTGTTTGAAAACGTGCGCATCTTCGACGGCGTGTCGGGCGACCTGAGCCCCGCGAGCAGCGTGCTGGTTCATGGCAACGTCATCGAAAAGGTCTCTCGGGACAAGATTGCGGCGGACGGCGCGCGCGTCATCGACGGCGGCGGCCGCACGCTGATGCCGGGGCTGATCGACATGCACTGGCACAGCATGTTCGTGGGCGTGCCGATTGCGGTGGCGATGACGCAGGACCCCACGTATCTCAACATCGTCGCGGGCGTCGAGGCACGCAAGACGCTGATGCGCGGCTTCACCACGGTGCGCGATCTGGGCGGCTCGGCCTTCAGCCTGAAGCTGGCAGTGGATCAGGGCGTGATCCCGGGGCCGCGAATCTATCCGTCGGGCGCGATGATCAGCGTGACCAGCGGGCATGGCGATTTCCGCTCGATGGCGGATCTGCCGCGCACCCTGGGCGCGCCGGCATCGCGGCACGATCTGGCGGGCGACAGCACCATCGCCGACAGCCCCGACGAGGTGCGCTTGCGCACGCGCGAACAGCTCATGCAGGGCGCGACGCAGATCAAGCTGACCGGCGGCGGGGGCGTGTCGTCGCCGCACAGCCCGCTGGATGTCGTGACGTTCACCGAACCGGAGCTGCGCGCGGCCGTGGACGCCGCGACGGACTGGGGCACCTACGTGGCGGTGCACGCCTACACGCCCACCGCGATCCAGCGCGCCATCAAGGCGGGCGTGCAGAGCATCGAGCACGGCAGCATGATGGACGAAGAAACGGCGCAGCTGATGTCGCGTTCCGGTGTGTGGCTGAGCACGCAGCCCTTTCCGGACGAACTGGCTGATGCCTTTCCGCGGGGGTCGGACCAATGGCAAAAGGCGCAGGAGGTCTTTGCCGGCACCGACCGCACCTATCAGCTGGCGATCAAATACAAGCTGAAGACGGCGTTCGGCACGGACATCCTGTTCTCAAGCCAATTGGCCGAGCAGCAGGGCCGCATCCTGGCGAGCCTGACGCGCTGGTACACCCCGGCGCAGACGCTCATCATGGCAACCGGCACGAATGCGGAGCTGCTGAAACTGTCAGGCAAGCGCAATCCCTATCGCGGGGACCTGGGCGTCGTGCGTGAAGGCGCGCTGGCCGACCTGCTGCTGGTCGATGGCGACCCGATTCAGGACATTAAACTGATCGGCGATCCGGACAAGAACTTCCTGGTCATCATGAAGGACGGGGTGATCTACAAGGATGCGGTGCCGGCCCGCTGAGTTCCTGGTCGATGCCCGGGACGCCGCGCCGGATGTTGCGCGAGTAGTCGGCCGGATCGGCGGTGGCGCGGGCGCGGTCCGTGTAGCGGCCCCGGCGCCGGTACTCGCCGGCGCTGTCCGCCCCGCGCAGCGCATTGAGCTTGTACAGATATTCCGGCAAGTAGCCCGACAAAAGCTGGCGGTAGTCCATCGGCAATCCGGGCACGATGCGCCGCGCCATCTGGAACACGATCGACGTGCAGTTGGCGGTCAGTGTGTGATAGAAGCGCGGCGTCGCGCGCAGCCGGTTGGCGGCATCCACGTAGGCAAGAAAGAGTTCGCGCGGCGCGCCCTCGGGCATGTGGACGCGGTACAGGTAGCCGTCTTCGCCCCGGACGTTCGTGCGCACGCGCAGGCAGTCTGCTTCGGCGGCGGCGATCACGCTCAGTTCGTACTGCTTGAAGAAGCCGCCGATCTCGGAAAAGCGGTCGCCCTGTTTGCGGCGGATTTCCACCGAGAACACTACGTGATCGTCGTCGCCGAAGCCGAACGACACCAGTGCGTGGGCGATGGCGGGATGGCCCCAGTACGACAGGGCGACGTCCACGGATTGCAAGGTTTCCAGCGCATAGCGGCGGGTTTCCCAGCGGGGCGTGAAGTCGGTGCGCGAACGCCAGTCGAAGTTGCGCACGTTGTGCAGCGTGACGGTGCTGCCATCGACGTCGCCATGGGTTTGGCGGGCGACCTCGGCAATCCAGGGGCGGTCGTTGGACGGGCGGATGCGCAGCCACCAGCCCAGCAGCACGGCCAGCGCCGCGCCATGCAGGACCAGGCCTGGCCACCAGCGCGGCCACACCAGCCCGGCGATGGCGGCCAACGCCAACGTCACCCATGCCAGCGCCACGACGCGCTTCCATACAGATGAAATCGGCGCGCGGATCCACAATGCCAGCGCACCCCAACCCGCTTCCAGCGCAATGGCGATGCCCAGCAGGATGGAAACCGTCATTGCGCTCCTTGGACGGCGGTAGCGCCGCGCACTGCAATCAGAAGGTGCCTACCGTGACCAGTTGGTCGGATTCGAACATGGCGGCCGGGGAGATGATGGGTTCTTCCCACGGGATGTTCTTGCCGTAGCGTTCCCGCATCTTGGCCTGCACGGCCGGTGATGCCAGATCGAAGCTTTTCAGTGGCGCCAGCGCGCCCACCTTCACGTCCAGCACGCGCTGATAGATCTTCCACACCAGTTCGGAGCAGTAGATCTGATCGTCCGACCAGGCGAACACCAGATCGTAGGGCTTGCCGACGTAGGCGGCGCCGGCCTTCGCAAGCCGATCGCGCGCATCGGGCGTCAGCAGCGACGTGTCGCGCAGCCGCTTGACGACGTAATGGCCGCGCTCGCCTTGCGCGGCCCATTGGGAGAGGGGGGTGTAGCTGACGCGTGCGGCGGCCTCAAGCACGTAGGGCTGGCCTTGGCGCGTCACGATCATGCCCATGTGGCTGTAGGGCGAACGCGTGGCTTGCTGGATGGCCAGGCTTTGCGCCGACCGGGATTGCTGGAACACCATGTCGCCGGTCTGGATGTCGGACGCCGCGGCGGCCGCCATGGAGAGCGCGCACAGCGCCGTCAGCGCGGCCGTACAGACCGTTGTTGCCAGCCTCACGGGCGAGCCCGTCCGGTCGCAGGTGTCTGCTTTTTTGCGCGCGGCTTGGGCGCGGGTTTTTCCTCTTTGGGCGGCGTGTCGAACTCTTGTTTGTTGCGTTCGCCGCGTGGCGTGTTTTCAGGGTGGGGTTTGGGAAATGCCCAGGGCTTCGTTTTCTGATCCATTGCATGTACTCCTTGCACAGGCGGAACAGTAGCATTAGCCGGCGGCCCTGGGTAAGTGAGGGTTGACGTCAATATTCATCACATCGTGATATGAAGGCGAAAAATGTCCGCCGCGCGTCATTGGGTCTTAGGTATTTCCGAGACCCAGATGCGGTCAAATTGCTCGCGGACCCGCCGCGCCCAATCGTCGATGGCGCCTTGCACGTCGGCGGCGGTTGGCTTGCGGTTTTCCGGCAGGTTGCTGCCCGTGACCGCGCCCAACGACGCGATCAGCAATTGATTGGTGGTGGCATCGCGCGCGGAGGCTTCGATGAGCAGCCGCGCCGATTGGTCGCGCAGGCCTGCGGCCTTGGCAGTCTGGCCCAGCACATAACCGATCGGCACGTACTCGCCCGGCCGCGGATCGCGGTCGTTGCGGAAGGTGCCGGTGATGGCGGCGCGCAGCCGCACCGAACGCGGCGCGGGCGCGGATATCAGTTGGTAGCCGGCCTGCGTGAACTCCCGGCGCAGGGCCGCGTTCATGTAGTCCAGCACGCGCTGGCGCATCTGGGCGTCGTCCCGGAAGTCGAGTTCGTCCGGCCGGTCGCCCGGGATGTAGGTCACCTCTTCCAAGAGCAGCTTTTTGTCGAACTGGCTGCCGATCGGCGGACCCGGCCGTACCCAGATGCGGCCGCCGCTCCAGTTCGGATCCTGCTGAAGCTGGCTTTGCGGTTCGCCCAGCGCGGTGGAATAGTCCTGGGCCTTGGGCAGATTGGTGCAGCCGGCCAGTCCGATGAGCGCGCAGCAGGCCGCGCGCAGTACGAGGTTGGGCAACATGGCTTTTTCCTTGTCAGAAAAACGGCGCCCGCGGAGGGCTGGCGCAAAACCGGCGCGATCCATGCTGGGCATTATCTGCTTGAACGGTGCGATGGCAAGGCAATTTTTTGAACGCGGAAAGCGGTGGGGCGCGGCTGCCACATCATCCTTCTGGCCATGTGAAAACGCTGTCTTGCCGGCCCCGGCCGGCGCTACGATGGGCGGGTGCACATAGAAGGGGGGAACATCTATGGACATCGCCAACGAATGGTATGCCGCCGTCAAGGAATGGCAGCGGGCACGTGACGAACTGACTGACGCAATCGCCGCGATCCAGTGGCCCAGTCCCACGCCCGGTTGCCTGGAAAACTACGACCGCGCGTTTGCGCATGAGACCGAGGCTCGCGAGCGCATGAATGCCGCCTATGGGCGATCCCGACGATAGCGCCCGAACGGAATGACTGGCGTCCGGCGGCGCGCCTGGGGTATGGCTCCATGAAAGGCAGCGTGTGTGGCTCTTTCAGTAGTGCCACGTGCGCGGTATGTTGTCGCTTTCCTACCCTTTCCCGCGCCGCCATCATGTATCTGCCGTCTGCCTTCCGCGAAGATTCGCTGGACATCCAGCACGAGTTCATCCGCGCCCACCCGCTAGGGGTAGTCTTCACCAGCGGAGAGGGCGGGCTGATGGCCAATCACATCCCCTG
>CBHWAL010000319.1:0-5974 GCA_966111495.1 uncultured Achromobacter sp.
CCAACATCCTCGACGCCATCGAAGACGTTGCGGAGGGCAAGGCATGAGACCCTTCACGTACGAGCGTCCCCGCACCGACGCCGAGGCGGCCGCCAGCGCCGCGCGCGAGCCGCGCGCGCGGTTCATCGCGGGCGGCACCAACCTGCTGGACCTGATGAAGATCGAGGTCGAAACGCCGGCCCATCTGGTTGACGTCAACGGCTTGGAACTGGACCGGGTCGAACCCACGGGCGACGGCGGTCTGCGCATCGGCGCGCTGGTGCGCAATGCGGACCTGGCCGCCGACGAGACCGTGCGCCGCGATTACGAGGTGCTGGCGCGCGCGCTGCTGGCCGGTGCGTCGGCGCAAATCCGCAACCGCGCGACGACGGCGGGCAATCTGCTGCAACGCACGCGCTGCCCGTATTTTTACGACACCAATCAGCCCTGCAACAAGCGCGTGCCCGGCAGCGGCTGTTCCGCGATTGGCGGGGTGTCGCGCCAGTTGGCGGTGATCGGCGCCAGCGATGCGTGCATCGCCACGCACCCCAGCGACATGGCGGTGGCCATGCGCCTGCTGGACGCAAAGGTCGAAACGGTACGTCCCGATGCGACGCGGCGCGTGATTCCCATTGCCGATTTCTACCGGCTGCCTGGCAATACGCCGCACATCGAGACCAACCTGAACGCCGGGGAATTGATCACCGCGGTGGTGCTGCCCAAGCCCTTGGGCGGCAAGCATAGCTACCGCAAGGTGCGGGACCGTGCGTCGTTCGCCTTCGCGCTGGTGGCGGTAGCCGCTGTGGTGCAGGACGACGGCACCGGCCGCGTGGCGCTGGGCGGCGTGGCGCCGCAGCCGTGGCGCATGGAGGCGGCGGAGGCGCATCTGCCGGATGGCGCCGCGCGTGTGACCGATGCGCTGCTGGCCGGCGCCAAGCCCACGCCGGACAACGGTTTCAAACTGACGCTGGCCCGGCGCGCGCTCGGCTCAGTCTTGACGGAAGCGAGGACGTGAAGCAATGAAATTTGATACTCCCGCGACACAGAATCCCATCGACCAGCTCAAGGTTGTCGGCCAGCCCGTCGATCGCATCGACGGTCCGCTCAAGACCAGCGGACAGGCCACCTATGCCTATGAACACCACGATGTCGCGCCGAATCCCGCCGTCGGCTACATCGTGGGCGCGGCGATTGCCAAGGGCGCCATCACGGCCATTGATACGGAAACGGCGCGCACTGCCCCGGGCGTCCTGGCCATCGTGACCGCGCAGAATGCAGGCGAGCTGGGCAAGGGCAAGATGAACACCGCCACGCTGCTGGGCGGCCCGGAAATCCAGCACTATCACCAGGCGATTGCGCTGGTGGTGGCGAATACGTTCGAACAGGCACGCGCGGCGGCGAAGCTGATCCGCGTGCAATATGCCCGCAAGCAGGGCGCCTTCGACCTGGCCGCCGAGAAGCGGGACAACGGCGCGTCCGCCGAGCACCTTCCCAAGACCGACGTGGGCGACTTCGACGCCGCCTTTGCGGCGGCGCCGGTCACCGTCGATCAGACCTACACCACGCCGGATCAGACACACGCGATGATGGAACCGCACGCGTCGCTCGCGGTCTGGAAGGGCGACAAGCTCACGGTCTGGTCGTCGAGCCAGATGGTGGCCTGGGGGCGGTCCGACCTGGCCCGGACGCTGGGTATCTCAAAGGAAAACGTGCGCCTGATCTCGCCCTACATCGGCGGCGGTTTTGGCGGCAAGCTATTCGTGCGCGCGGACGCCGTGCTGGCGGCGCTGGGCGCCCGGGCGGCGGGCAGGCCGGTCAAGGTGGCGCTGCCGCGCCCGCTGATCATCAACAACACGACGCACCGGCCCGCCACCATCCAGCGCATCCGGCTGGGCGCCGCGCGCGACGGCAAGCTGATGGCGATCTCGCACGAGAGCTGGTCTGGCGACCTGCCGGACGGCCAGCCAGAAGAGGCCGTGCAACAGACCAAGCTGCTGTACGCCGGCGCCAACCAGCGCACCGCGCTGAACCTGATGACGCTGGACCTGCCCGAGGGCAATGCGATGCGCGCGCCCGGCGAGGCGCCCGGCATGATGGCGCTGGAGATCGCCATCGACGAGATGGCGCAGGCGCTGGACATGGATCCCGTGCAGTTTCGCGTGCTCAACGATACGCAGGTCGACCCCACCGATCCGTCGCGGCCGTTCTCGCGCCGGCGCTTCGTGGAATGCCTGCAGACGGGCGCCCGGCATTTCGGCTGGGACCAGCGCGAACCCAAGCCCGGCGCGCGGCGCGAAGGACGTTGGCTCATCGGGCTGGGCGTGGCCAGCGCCTTTCGCAACAACCTGGTGATGAAGTCTGCCGCACGCGTGCGGCTTGACGCGGCGGGGCGCGTCATCGTCGAGACCGACATGACCGATATCGGCACGGGCAGCTACACCATCATTGCGCAGACGGCCGCCGAGATGCTGGGCGTGCCGCTGTCCCGCGTGGTGGTGCGGCTGGGCGATTCAGCCTTTCCCGTGTCCGCGGGCTCGGGCGGGCAATGGGGCGCAAACAGTTCCACGGCGGGCGTGTATGCCGCCTGTGAAAAGCTGCGGACGCTGGTCGTGGAGCGATTGGGATTCGACGCCAACGGCGCGGTGTTCGCCAACGGCGTGGTCACGGATGCGAGCGGGCGCAGCGCGCCCCTGACGCGCGCGGTGTCGGGCGGCGAGCTCATCGGAGAAGACTCGATCGAGTTCGGCGACCTGGACAAGAAATTCCAGCAGTCCACGTTCGGCGCGCATTTCGTGGAGGTGGCCGTGGACGCCGCGACCGGCGAGACCCGCGTGCGCCGCATGCTGGCCGTCTGCGCCGCGGGCCGCATCCTCAATCCCAAGACGGCGCGCAGCCAGGTCATCGGCGCCATGACCATGGGCGTGGGCGCGGCGCTGATGGAGGAGTTGGCGGTTGACCATCGCGCGGGATTCTTCGTCAATCATGACCTGGCAAGCTACGAGGTCCCCGTCCATGCCGACATCCCGCGTCAAGAGGTGATCTTCCTGGACGAAGACGACCCGGTGTCGTCACCGATGAAGGCAAAGGGCGTCGGTGAACTGGGCCTGTGCGGCGTGGCGGCGGCGATTGCCAATGCCGTCCACAACGCGACCGGCGTGCGTGTGCGGGATTATCCGGTGACGCTGGACAAGCTGTTGGCGCAGTTGCCGACCGACGCGTGATGCCGTGCCGCCATGCGCTATGCTGGCGCGATGATGACGAAACATGACTATCAAGACTCGCTGCGCCGCATCCTGGACGCGCACACGGCGCCCGCTCTGCGCACGCTGGCCGGCATGTTCGCGCGGTTGCCCGAGAAGGCGCGTGAGATCCAGTTTGGTATCTTTTCCGACCAGGGCGGCGAGGGGACCTTCTCGGTGGTGATCGGCCTGGAAGGGCCGGATCTGTATGTGCTGAACAAGGCCATCGAGGGTTACCGCGATCTCTTTGACGTCGTGCACGGCGAAGAAGGATTGGAGCCACCGGTGCCCATGTTCTCCAGCGAGCCGGCGTTCTGCGTGCAGGACGCAATCGCCGACGTGGCGGCCGATTGGGTCGAAACGCTATGGGCGCAGGGCGGCCGCCTTGTGTCGCCCTTGCCGGCGATGGTCTATGCCCACGACGATTACGGCAACGATCTGCCGCGCGCATTGCCTGGGGCATAACCGGGTTTCATTGAACACAGATCAAACAGAGCGGCCGTTTTTCGCCGCCGTGACATCCAGCCTATTTAGAATGCCGGCGGGCGCAGACCGCCCGGCGCCCGGCCATGCCGCGCGTCTTGAAACTCTACAAGGCTTGATCACTCATGTACCGTCATCCCCGCTTGCGCAGCCGCATCGCGCAATCGCTTCCTCGTATTTGCGCGGTGTTGCCTGTCCTTCTGCTGTCGGCGCTGCTTGCGCCGGCCGCGCACGCGCAATCTTCCGCGCCGCTCCAGTGCGGACTGTACGAAAAGGACGGCGGCAAAGGCCAGATGCAGGTGCTGAGTTCCAACCTCATCCGCAAGAGCGCGCTGCTCGGCCCCGAGCTGCTTTATTACAAGGTCGAAAACGGAAAGCTGGGCTTCTATAACCTGGATCTCGGCCTGGACGATGAGTACAAGCTTGCCCCGGACGGCAAGTCGATCGACGTGGGTTTTGAACAGGTCTACGTCCTGAAGACGCCCGCGCCGTGCGCCGCACCAACGGAACTGCCGCAGACCAAGGTCTGGCCGCTGTGCTGGAAGGCGGGCTTGATGGAATGCCTGGACGCCTACAACGAGACGTCCGTCAAGGAACTGGAGAGCATGTGCGCGAGCGGCCTGCCGTTCGTGTGCAAGAAGCTGCCCGACGCCTGGCGCGAAGCCGGCGGACTGGAACCGGGCGAAGATGGCCAGCCCGCGCCGTTGGGCGAGGCGGCGCACAAGACGCTGCAGGCCGCGTGCCTGAAGGGCATTTCCGCCAGCACGTGCACGCTGGCGACCGAAGAAGCCTGGACTGCGGGCCGATACCTGGATGCCCGGCCCATGCTGCAACATGCGTGCGCCGCGCCGATCGCCAGTGCTGATGCCTGCACGCTGGCCGACAGCCTGGCGCCCTTGACGGCCGAGGCGCTGGCACAGGCCGCGCCGGCCCAACTGCCGCAGGGCACCTTCAAGCGTCCCATCGGCACGCTACGCGAACTGGTCTTTGCCGCGGACGGAAGCGTCAAGGACGACGGGTCGATGACTATGAAGGCGCGCCAGGAAGGCGGCTTGGTCAAGATGCAGCACAACCAGGGCGGCGACTACGTCTTCAAGCCGCTGGGTGACCGCTTGCTGCTCGGGGTCGATTACTGGAACCGCTTGGCGCTCTTCGTGCGGGCCGACTGATAAAGCCTGCCGCCATCACCCCGGCAGGCGGCGCACCTGCAGCGTGCCGGTGGCGAAGGCGAATTCGTACTCGTAGACGCCTTCGATGGCGTAGGCATCGGGGCCGTGCGGTGCGTCTTCCGCGACGATGCCGCGCAGCACCATCCGGCCGTCGGCGCGGTCCAGGACGGCGTAGGCCGTGTGACCTTGGCGCAGCTTGGCGTCGCGCAGCCGGTCGGCAATGCGATACGCCTGCAATACGTTCCTGCGCGGCTGCACATAGATGCCGTGGCGTGTCTTGAAGTGGTTGCCGGCGCGCAGCGCGGCGATGGCCGCGTAGCAGGCTGCACGCAGGTCCGCTTGCCGCTCGGTCACGATGTGCGGCGCGGGCAGGGCGGCGGCATCGACTGTCCATCATGCATCGGCCCCGTCTTCGAGGCTTTGCAGCACGGTTGCCGGCTCGCCGCCGATGAACTCGATCCGCCCGTGATAGCCCTTGTCCAGCACAGAGCGGTACTCCCCGCGTTGCGCCGCGGGGATCACGCTGATCGACGGTTCGGGCGCGAGGCCGGCATGCACGATGCGGCCAAGCGCCTGCATTTGCGCCAACGCCGCCGTTTGACGCGCCACGTGCTGGTCCTTCTCCGCCTGCGAAGCAACCGGGTGTCCGAAACAATCGCAACAATAAATGACGCCTCTTTGATTCCGGATTAACGGGCGTAGGCGCTTCCCACGCTTTTGGCTGCGTCACCATGTGTTTCAGTGGACAAACCGAATATTGCGATCCGTACCAGAGCCGGTAGGATGCGCGCACATTGCTCCAGTCCCTTTCACTAAGGATCGATCCCATGTCCCTGCCGCGCCCGCGACTCGCCCTCTCTGCCCTGACCCTTGCCCTGACCCTGTCGGGCTGCGTCACGATTCCGGATTCGAACGGCGAGGGCACCGCGGACGACAAGCGGTATGGGCAACTGGTCGATCTGATCGGCGAGGCGCTGAAGGACGGCATGGCAGTGGTGCTGGTGGCGGATCTGATGCCGCACGCCACGCTGAAGGACGCCATGAAGATGACGACCTGGACCGGCAACACCGTCTGGATGTTCGAGCCCGACCCGCGCATCACCT
>CBHWAL010000320.1:0-5946 GCA_966111495.1 uncultured Achromobacter sp.
TAGCCCATGCTGGCCGACAGGTCGGCCGGTCCAATGAAGACGCCGTCCACGCCGTCCACGGCAAGAATCTCGTCCAGCGCCGCAATGCCGTCCGGCGTTTCGATCTGCACCAGCACGCACATCTGGTCGTTGGCGCGCTCAAGGTAGTTGGGAATGCGGTTCCAGCGTGACGCGCGCGCCAGCGCGCTGCCCACGCCGCGGATGCCCTGCGGCGGATAGCGCACGGCCGCCACTGCAGCGGCGGCTTCTTGCGCGGACTGGATCATGGGCACCAGCACCGACTGCGCGCCCGTGTCCAGGATCTGCTTGATCTGGACCGGGTCGTTCCACGCAGGACGCACCACGGGCGCAACCGGATAGGCGGCCACGGACTGCAATTGGGCGAGGGTGGAGTCCAGCGTGTTGGGCGCGTGCTCGCCGTCGATCAAGAGCCAGTCGAATCCGGCGCCTGCAAGGATTTCCGAGGTGTAGGCGCTGGCCAGACCGGCCCACAGGCCGATCTGAGGTTTGCCGTCGCGCAGGGCTTGCTTGAACGAGTTGGTCAGGAGGTCCATGGACTGGGGATCGTGGAGGAAGGAGGAGGGTTGACGTTCAGGGCGTACCGGCATCGCGCGTGGGGCCGTCGCGCTTGATGAGGTCGACCATCGCGTCCACATCGGTGTACAGGCGCTCCAGCAATTCCTTGCCGATCCTTTCTTCGATTTCCTGGTATTTCGCGTCGACCTGGGGCCGCATGCGGTCGATGAGCTTGTTGCTCTTGGCGGTCAGGGAGATTTCCTGGCGGCGCTGGTCGGCGCTGGAGCGCGTGCGCTTGATAAGCCCTTGCTCTTCCATGCCGGCTAGCATGCGCGTGAGGCTCGGGCTCAGGATCTGACAGGCGCGGGCGATCTGATTGGGTTCCAGGGAGCCCACCTCGCTCAGCGTGCGCAAGACCCGCCATTGCTGTTCGGTGACGCCGGCTGCGTGCAGAATGGGGCGGAAATGCGCCATCAGCGTTTCGCGCGCGTAGAGCAGCAAATGGGGAAGATTGCGGTGGTGGAAGCTCGGACTCATGGCGGCTATGTTAGCAAGAAGCCGCCCAAAAAATGCTCAATTATTCAGGCCTGGATGCGGCCTGCCCCTGCGCGGCGGCGGGCCAGGGCAGGGGCAGTTTATGGGGCCAGGTCAGGAGCGCAGTCAGGTCGCATTCAGGGAGAAAGCCAGGGGCTGAGCAGGGCCGGAGTCGGGACCGGCGCGGGCCGGTCCCAGGCGTCACGCCGGGTTCTGGCGGGACAGTTCTTGCAGGTCGTCCGGCAGGGCAAAATCAGGCGCGCCGCGCTGCAACTCGCGCAGCGCCTGCACGGCGTCTTCTTCGCGGTCGTCCACGATCAGGCCGCGGATCTGGGCGACGCGCGCCTCGATGTCCTGCTCGGTGAAGGCGGCGACCTGCTGCGCTTGCGCAGGGGTTTCCTGAGCGGCTGCCTGCGCGGGTGCCAGTGCGGCAGTTTCAGCGGCAGCCGGAGCCGGCTCGGCGGGCGCAGCGACCACGGCGGATGACGTCGTTGCAGATTGCGGCGCTGCGGGTTGGGACACTGCGGGCTGCGTCACTGTGGACTGCATCACTGCGGGCTGGGCCGGGGCAACCGGCTCCTGCTGCAGGGCGACGACGCGGCGCAGGGGCGACGGATCGCTGGCCGGCGTGGCGGACGCGGAAGCTGCATCCTGCGCGGTTTCGCTTTCCTGCACGGCCACCAATTGCATCTGAGGCTCGGTGTCCTCGATGGCCTCGCGCATGTCGGTCCATGCAAAAAGGCCTGCGACCATCACGGCGCAGGCGGCGGCGCCCCAACCGGGATGCCAGCTATGGCCAGGGTGCCATCTGCGTCGTACCGCGGCATCCAGTTCCGGATTGGCGCCGGGACCCGGCTTGCGGTACAAGGCGCGCAGATCCCGTTCATCGTCTTCGTCAAAAGGGGGGCGATAGGTAATGCTCATGCGCGTACTCCTCGCACATACGCCGGGTGGCACAGCGTATCCGCGTTTGACCTTTGCGTGCGCCGCGCCGGTGGTCCGGCGTCTGGTCGTGCTAGGGTCCTGTTCCGGTTCGGGCGGTCTATTTGAAAGACCGCGAGTGATTGCGCCGCGATTCCCCACGCAGTGCGTCGCAAGGACGTCCATCGTGGAGTATGCCGTCCGGTTGGGACGGTTCGACAATTGCGCTGCACTTGGCGATTATGCGCGATTTGCAACGGATCGGGCAGGAAATTTCTTGTGTTTGCATCATGTAACGGCCGTGCGTCCCTGGTTGTGAAAGCTGCCTGAAAGAAATGCCGTTCAGACGCACGCGATCAGCGTGTCAAAACGGTCCTTGTGCAGGCGCAGCGCCCGCGGGTTGCCGGGTACACTTTCGCGCATGGCAAAAACCCGAACCGTATACGTGTGCGCCGACTGTGGCGGCACCACCCCCAAGTGGCAGGGCAAGTGCCCGCATTGCAACGCCTGGAACACGCTTGAAGAAACGGTGGAATCGTCCGCGCCCGCGGCCGCTGCCCACCGTTATGCGCCGCTGGCCTCGTCCAGCCCCGTGCGCAGCCTGTCCGAAATCGAGGCCCGCGAAACGCCGCGCACGCCCACCGGCCTGGATGAATTCGACCGCGTGCTCGGGGGCGGCCTGGTGGCCGGCGCCGTGGTGCTGATCGGCGGTGATCCCGGCATCGGCAAGTCGACGCTGCTGTTGCAGGCACTGGCCTCGCTGTCCGAGTCCACCAATGTGCTGTACGTGACGGGCGAAGAGTCCGCCGAACAGGTCGCGCTGCGCGCGCGCCGGCTTGGCTTGCAAACCGGCAACGTCAACCTGCTGGCCGAAATCCGCCTCGAAGCCATCCAGGCTGCAGTGTCCGAACAGAAGCCATCGGTTGCCGTCATCGACTCGATCCAGACGCTGTACAGCGGCGAGCTCACGGCGGCGCCGGGGTCGGTCTCGCAGGTGCGCGAATGCGCCGCGCAGCTCACGCGGCTGGCCAAGCAGACGGGCATCGCGATCGTCATGATCGGCCACGTCACCAAGGACGGCGCGCTGGCTGGCCCGCGCGTGCTCGAGCACATCGTGGATACCGTGCTGTACTTCGAGGGCGACACGCATTCGTCGTTTCGCCTGGTGCGCGCCTTCAAGAACCGCTTCGGCGCGGTCAACGAGCTGGGCGTCTTCGCCATGACCGACCGCGGCCTGCGCGGCGTGGCCAATCCGTCCGCCTTGTTCCTGTCGCAACACGAACAGCAGGTCGCAGGCTCGTGCGTCATGGCCACGCAGGAAGGCACGCGCCCCTTGCTGGTCGAGATCCAGGCGCTGGTCGATAGCTCCCACGCGCCCAATCCGCGCCGCCTGACGGTCGGCCTGGAAGGCAACCGCCTCGCCATGCTGCTGGCTGTGCTGCACCGGCATGCGGGCGTGTCCACCTTCGACCAGGATGTCTTCGTCAACGCGGTGGGCGGCGTGCGCATCACCGAACCGGCCGCCGACCTGCCGGTCTTGCTGGCCATCATGTCTTCGCTGCGCGACCGTCCCCTGCCGCGCGGTTTGATCACCTTCGGCGAAATCGGCTTGGCCGGCGAAATCCGTCCCGCCCCGCGCGGGCAGGAACGCCTGCGCGAAGCCGCCAAGCTCGGTTTCTCGGTGGCGCTCATCCCCAAGGCCAACGCGCCGCGCCAGCCTATTGAAGGCCTGGAGATCTGGGCGGTGGACCGCTTGGACGCGGCATTGGAAAAGCTGCGCTGATGCGCGGCGTCGTTGGTTGGAGCAATACGTGAGTCTGTTCGTCATCGCCGCATGTCTGGCCGCCGGCTGCATGATCGGTTTCATGGGCGGCGTGCTGGGCATCGGGGGCGGGCTGATCGCCATCCCAGCGTTGGTCCTGCTGATGGGAATGCCGCAACAGCTCGCGCAAGGCACCGCGCTCATCATGGTCTTGCCGACCATTATGATGGCGGTCCGCAAGTACAACCAGCAGACGCGCATCGACAAGCGCGTCGCGCTCGCCGGGGCGGCGGGCGCAGTGTTGTTCACGTGGGTGGGCGCGCAGATGGCGCTGGGCATCGACTCGACCTTGCTGCGTCAGAGCTTCGCGGTGTTCCTGTTCTTCATTGCGCTGTTCTACGTCTGGCAGACGTGGCGCGCTTCGCGCCCGGCGGCCCGCCACGCGCCGCCGCCTACTCGCGCCACGCCTGTCTTCACGCCGCGGCGCGCCAGTGTGCTGGGCATTCTGTGCGGCACGCTGGGCGGGTTTTTCGGCGTGGGCGGCGCGGTGCTGGCCGTGCCCATCATCACGTCAGTTTTCCGCCTGCCGCAGACCGCCGCGCAAGCACTCGCGCTCAGCATGGTGATCCCGGGCTCCATGATTGCGCTCATCACCTACACATGGGCAGGGCAGGCCAACTGGATGGTCGGCGCGCCACTCGCGATCGGCAGCCTCATCTTCGTTCCCATCGGCGTGCGGCTTGCCTACCGGCTTCCTGAACGCAAGCTGAGAGCTTGCTTTGCTCTGATGCTATTCGCGACGGTGGCGCTGCTGGCGTTCGAGGGATAGCAACAAATCTTGAGTGACAGAAAAATTGTGGTTCGGTGTTGAACCTTCCTGGCGGGCAAGCTTCAAACCGCATACGGGACTAGCGGCATCGTGCCGCCCCGTAACGGAAAAGGGCATCTGCCCTTCACCAACCAGGAGTACTTACATGACGACTCACTCCCGCATTGCTGCGTTTCTTTCCACCTCGGCCCTGTGCCTCGGCCTCGCCGCCGCGCCGTCGGCATTCGCGGCTGGCGCCAAGTCCGGCGACACCAAGACCCAGGCGCATCACAAGCATCACAAGGCTGACAAGTCGTCCGCCAAGCACTCGGCAGGCGCAGCGACCAACCACAAGTCCGGCGCCACGACGCCGAGCAAGTAACAGCGCCGGGCGGCGACGCCCAAGTTCCTTTGCGCGACAAAGACTGACCGGACACGCGGGGGTCGGAAAGTCGAAAGCCTCTCGGTATGGGCGCCGAGAGGCTTTTTCATTTATAGGACTGTTCCACGTTTACGAACCACATGGGCGGCTTGTAAAAGTGAAAGGATGTACTCGTCCCCCATCACCGGAAAGACTCGCGCGCTCGTGGCGCCCAATGCCACGGATGCCTTTGTTCAAAAACAGCAGCCTAAGCCCTGCATTGTGATCTTGATCCACGGGGTCAACGATTTGGCTGGGGTCTACGACACCTTGGAAACAGGCATTTGCACCGGACTGAACGAACGTCTGGATCACCTGTTCACCAAACGAGGCGAGCGCAGCCCGGCCGCGCTGAATCCAGCCCGGTACACGTTGCCCAAGGACGATGACGGCAGCGCGCCTGACCCTGATGTGGCGTACTACCGCCGCTTGGCGGCGGAAGGCAAACATGGCGGCCATTCGCGCAGTGTGGTGATTCCCTTTTATTGGGGCTTTCGCGAAGAAGAAGGCCGGATACAGAAGCAGACCGCCCATGGCGAATGGCTCGACCGATTCGGCAATCGACTCGATAAGGCCGGGTCCAAGGAGGGCGGGCCCTTTGCCAATGCCACCACGACCTTGCCGGATATGTTCGGCGGGGGTTTTTCAGGCAAGGTCGCGGGCATGCCTGCGAATGCGCTCTTCGGATCTCCAGACCATCCGTTGTTCCCTGCACCGTCCAGGCGGTACATGGTGTTGGCAGCGCAGCGACTGGCGATGTTGGTCAAGATCATCCGTGCCTATCGGCACCCCGACGGCCGCTCTGGCGCAGACGACACCATCAACGTCGTCGGGCACAGCCAGGGCAATCTCATCACGCTGCTGGCCAACGCGATGCTCCACGATGAAGGCCAGCGTCCCATCGACGGCTTTGTCCTGATGAGTCCGCCCTACAGTTTGGAGGATAACGTCTTCGAACGTAGTGAATTGGGCAACGCTCAGCAG
>CBHWAL010000321.1:0-5945 GCA_966111495.1 uncultured Achromobacter sp.
CCTCAAGGGCCTGATCAACTTCACGCCGGCCAGCGCCTTCATGAGCAACCTCACCGGCCAGGATCCGGCCGAGCGCGATCCCAAGGGTCTGCGCGCGTCCTATGACGCCTTCACCGAGCTGATCAAGCGCTTCCCGGAAAGCAAGTACAGCGTCGACGCCGAAAAGCGCGTGGCGTGGCTGGTCAACACCATCGCCATGAACGAAGTCCACGTCGCCCGCTATTACTACGAGCGCGGCGCCTACGTGGCCGCCGCCAACCGCGCGCAGACCGTCATCACCGACTTCGAGGGCGCCCCCGCCACCGAAGAGGCGCTCTACCTGATGGTTCAGTCGTACGACAAACTGAACATGACCGACCTGAAGAACGACGCCCAGCGCGTCTACGACAAGAACTTCCCGGACAGCGCGTTCCGGACTCAGGGCCTGAAGGCCGACAAGAGCTGGTGGAATCCCTTCAACTGATTCCGCCCGCATGGGAAACAAAAAAGCCCTTCAGATTTCTGAAGGGCTTTTTTTATGTACGGCGGTTGTTGGAAGCGGGTTATTTGCAGCGACCCAAGCACGGCCTCATGCTTGCCCTCAGGTGTCGTCCGGCCCGCGTTTGCGCCGGTAGAACGCCAGCACTTCTTCCAGTTCGCGCGTACGCGCAAACGGCGGCAGGCCGCGCCACAGACGCTTGCCGTACGGCTTTTCCACGAGCCGCGCGTCGCCCACCATCAGTACGCCCCAATCGGATTCGGTGCGGATCAGCCGGCCCGCGCCCTGCTTGAGCGAGATGGCGGCTTCGGGCAATTGGTATTCCGCAAACGGATTGCCGCCTTGCGCACGGCAGGCGCGCAGGCGGGCCTCGATGACGGGATCGTCCGGCGGCGCAAAGGGCAGCTTGTCGATCGCCACCAGCGTCAGCACGTCGCCCGGCAGGTCGATGCCTTCCCAGAAGCTGGCGCTACCCACCAGCACCGGATGCTTGAGCTTGCAGAAGCGATCAAGCAGATCGCGGCGGGTGCCCTCGCCTTGCTTGAGCAGCGGCCAGTCATGTCCCGCGTCGTCAAAGGCATCGGCCAGCAGATTGGCGACCTTGTCCACGGCGCGCAGCGTCGTACAGAGCACCAGGGTGCCGCCGGGGCTGGCCTCCAGCAGCGGCAGCAGTGTCTGGACGAAGCGGTCCAGGAACTGCGGCGATTGGGGCTCGGGCATGCCGCGCGGAACGAACAGCAGCGCCTGCTCGGGGTAGTCGAATGGCGACTCCCATTTGCCGGTGCGCGCGGTATCCAGGCCCAACTGGCTGGTGAAGTGCGTGAACTCGCCGTTGATCGACAGCGTGGCCGAGGTCATGATCCAGGCCTGGCCGGGCTTGCGGAACTTGGAGAACGCCTGCGCCACGGACAGCGGCGCCGAATGGAGCCGCACGTGATGCAGGCCGTGCTCGACCCAGCGCACGGCCGGCCCGGTCCATTGTTCGGCCAGCGCGGCGCCTTCGAGCAACGCCGCGGGCGTGGACGGACCGTCGCCCAACGGGGTTTGGCCCAACGGGCTTTGCACGGGGGCCTGATCGTCGCGGCCCCAGCCCTCGTCGTCGTGCGCGCCGCTGCTGCGGCCGGGCGTCGCCCAGCGCTTGAGCTTGACCGAAATCTCCGCGCCCATGCGCGCGGCCGCGAGCAGGTCGGGATGTTTTTCGGCGACCGCGCCCAGCGCCTTGGTGGCGCTGTCCACGGATTCACGCAGCGACATGAGCGCTTCGTCGAATTCCTCGGGGTTGGGGATGGCTTCGAACGTGGCCTTGCGGCCTGGCATCTTGTCCAGCGGTGCACAGACCAGCCGCAATTCGCGCGCGGCGGTTTCCAGGTGACGGCTGACGTCGCTCCATTTGGCGGCTTCGCGCGCATAGGCGAGCCCCGCGACTTCCAGCGCGCGGCCAAAGTCCATCAGTTGGTGGGTGGACACGCTATTGCCCAGAAAGCGCGTGGCGGTGTCGGGCAGTTGGTGGGCTTCGTCGAAGATGACCGTGTCGGCTTCAGGGAGCAGGTCGGTGACGCCTTCTTCGCGCAGCATCAGGTCTGCCATGAAAAGCGCGTGGTTGACGACGACGACGTCGGCTTCCTGGGCCTGGCGGCGTGCCTTGACGACGAAGCAGTCGCGGATACGCGGGCATTCCTGGCCCAGGCAGTTTTCGCGGGTGGACGTGACGCGTTGCCAGATGTCTGCGTCTTCGGGCACCTGCGCCAGGTCGCCGCGGTCGCCCGTTTTGGAGATGCCCGCGAACACCTGGATCTGACGCAGCTGCTGGATTTCGGAGCGGGACTTGAGGGCGCGCTCGTCGCCCTGCAGGCGTTCAAGATGGTAGTGGCACACGTAGTTGCCGCGGCCCTTGAGCAGCGCGGCCGTGACGGGCGCGGCCAGCGCGGCGCGCACGCGCGGCAGATCGCGCGCGAAAAGCTGATCCTGCAGGGTGCGCGTGCCGGTGGAAATGAGCACCTTGCCGCCCTGGATGAAGGCGGGTACAAGATACGCCCAGGTCTTGCCGATGCCGGTGCCGGCTTCGGCCACCAGCGTGGCGCGGTCCTGGATGGCCTGGCCGATGGCCTGCGACAGTTCCACCTGCGATGGACGCGGCTTGTAGCCGGGCAAGGCCGTGGCCAGCGGCCCGTCCTCGTCAAAGAATTCGGATATGTCCAGGTCCAGCATTACAGCAGCCTAATGTAGGGCCCCAAATGATACCCGCTGGCGCGCCGTTTTCCTGCTTGCGGCCTGCCGCAACGCCGCTGGCAGAGGGACGGATCAGTCCCTTGCGCCACGTTCCGTAACAACGGCTTATGGCACAATCCGCCCCTCGTTTTCCCTTTTTGCCGTCGTATAGAGATGTCTGAAACTTCCACTATCACGAACGTCGCCACCGGCGTCGACAACGCCCGCATCGTCGCACAGCTCGCCACCGAGCTGGGCGCCCGCGCCTCCCAGATCGCTGCGGCGGTGGAACTGCTGGATGACGGCGCCACCGTGCCCTTCATCGCCCGCTACCGCAAGGAAGCGACTGGCGGCCTGGACGACACCGTGCTGCGCAACCTGGAAGTCCGCCTGGGCTACCTGCGCGAGCTCGAAGACCGCCGCGGCGCCATCCTGGAATCCATTTCGCAGCAAGGCAAGCTGACGGCCGAGCTGCAGCAGGAAATCGCTACCGCCGACACCAAGCAGCGCCTGGAAGACCTGTACGCACCGTACAAGCCCAAGCGCCGCACGCGCGCCCAGATCGCCCGCGAAGCCGGCCTCGAACCGCTGGCCGATGCCATCCTGGCCGATCTTGCCTGCGATCCCGCCGCCCTGGCCGCGCAATACCTGAATCCCGAAGCTGCCATCAACGACGCCAAGGCGGCGCTCGATGGCGCGCGCGACATCCTGGCCGAACGCTACGCTGAAAACGCGGACCTGCTGGCCGACATGCGCGAGCACCTTTGGTCCACGGGCCTCGTGTACTCGAAGATGATCGAGGGCAAGGAAACCGAAGGCGCCAACTTCCGCGACTGGTTCGACTTCAACGAGCCGCTGCGCACCCTGCCCTCGCACCGCATCCTGGCGCTGCTGCGCGGCCGCCAGCAAGGCGTGCTCGAGCTGCGCCTTGGCCTGGAAGCCGACCTCGAAGCCCAGACCCCGCATCCGTGCGTGGCCCGCATCGCCAACTTCCTGAAGCTTGGCAACGGCCTCTTTGCGCTTGACGCCACGCCGCGCGCGCGCTGGCTTGGCGAAGTCTGCCGCTGGACCTGGCGCGTCAAGCTCCTGACCGCCTTCGAAAGCGAACTGATCGGCCGCCTGCGTGAAAGCGGCGAGACCGAGGCCATCCGCGTGTTCGCCGCCAACCTGAAAGACCTGCTGCTGGCCGCGCCGGCCGGTCCGAAGGCCGTGCTCGGCCTGGACCCCGGCATCCGCACGGGCTGCAAGGTCGCCATCATCGACAAGACCGGCAAGGTCGTCGACACCACCACCGTGTACCCGTTTGAACCGCGCCGCGACCGCGAAGGCACGATCAACACGCTGGCCGCGCTGGTGGCGCGTCACAACGTGGACCTGATCGCCATCGGCAACGGCACGGCCTCGCGCGAAAGCGAAAAGCTCGTGGGCGACATGATGGAGCGCTTCCCCGACCTGAAGGTCACGCGCGTCGTCGTTTCCGAAGCGGGTGCATCGGTGTATTCGGCCTCCGAAACCGCCGCCCTGGAATTCCCCGACCTCGACGTGACGCTGCGCGGCGCCGTGTCCATTGCGCGCCGCCTGCAGGACCCGCTGGCCGAACTGGTCAAGATCGACCCCAAGGCCATCGGCGTGGGCCAGTACCAGCACGACGTCAACCAGCGCGAACTGGCGCGCTCGCTGGACGCCGTGGTCGAAGACTGCGTAAACGCGGTGGGCGTGGACGTGAACACGGCGTCGGCCGCGCTGCTGGCTCGCGTGTCCGGCCTGAACTCGCTGCTGGCCAAGAACATCGTCTCTTTCCGCGACGAAAACGGCGCTTTCCCCACGCGCGACATCCTGCGCAAGGTGCCTCGCTTTGGCGACAAGGCGTTCGAACAGGCTGCCGGTTTCCTGCGTATCCCCAATGGTGAGAACCCGCTGGACGCCTCGTCCGTCCATCCCGAAGCCTACCCGGTGGTCGAGCGCATCGTCGCCAAGATCAAGACCGAAGTGAAGCAGATCATCGGCCAGCGCGAAGCCCTGAAGGGCGTGTCGCCGTCGGATTTCACCGACGAGCGCTTCGGCCTGCCGACCGTCAAGGACATCTTCGCCGAACTCGAAAAACCCGGCCGCGACCCGCGTCCGGAGTTCAAGACGGCGCAGTTCAAGGAAGGCGTGGAAACGCTGAACGACCTGTATCCGGGCATGGTGCTGGAAGGCGTGGTGACCAACGTGGCCAACTTCGGCGCGTTCGTCGACATCGGCGTGCACCAGGACGGCCTGGTTCACATCTCGGCGCTGGCCGAGAAGTTCGTGAAGGATCCGCGCGACGTGGTGCGCGTGGGCCAGACGGTCAGCGTCAAGGTGCTGGAAGTGGACGCCGCGCGCAAGCGCGTGGCGCTCACCATGCGCCTGAACGACACGGCCGCGCCGGCCCGCCGCAGCGCCGACGCGCCCAAGGGCGGCGACCGTCCGCGCCGTCAGGGCGATGGCGGCCGCAATGCTGCTGGCGGCGGCGCCGCGGCGTCGATGAACAGCGCCATGGCGGACGCGTTCGCCAAGCTCAAGCGCTGATTCGCCTATTCGCAGATCCGTCCGGATCTGCTGCGTTACCCAGATCCCGGCGCCCAGGCGCCGGGATTTTTCTTTGCGCGGCCGCCATTTAGCCGCCCTGCCGCAGCCTAGGGCTTACCCGTAGAACGCCCGCTTTCGTTGCGTTCTCTCAATCCGAAATCACAGAAATAAGTGAAAATATCTAATTGTGTCTAAATAATAAAATCGCACTGATGTCAGTCAGACACCCGCGCGATCACCGGCGACACAAGCCCACGGTCAGGCGAGCTACTGCGCGATACGTCTGTCAGGGTGCAGCATCAGAACAAGAGCGCGCCCCCCGATAGCCCGGAGATCCGTCCGCCATGCTCAGCACCATCACCCTTGCCGCCAATGAAACCTTCACCATCACCGACAAGGACGCCACGGCAAGCGGCATCTATGGCGACGTGACGCTGGGTCAGTATTCGCATCTGATCATCGACGGCGCCGAGGTCACCTTCAAGCACGTCACGCTGGAGCGCCTGGGCGGCCGGGTCATCGAACTGCGCAATGGCGCGCAACTGCACGTGGGCGCGCTGAGATTTGCCAGCATGGGCGCCAGCATCATCTACCGCATCGGCATCGGATGCGTGATCACCTACGATGCCAGCCAATGGGATCCCGAAGTCGTGGCCAACACCACGTTCGACTTCGCCAGCGAGGGCAGCGGCACGCTGAAGTACTT
>CBHWAL010000322.1:0-5928 GCA_966111495.1 uncultured Achromobacter sp.
GCACCAAAGGCACCGGGTTTCCGCCTTGCAGGGGCTGGGACGGATCGACGAATACGCGCAGCAGGGCCGCCTGGCCGGCGGGAGGCTGGGCGGGGAGGCGGTTGGGGTGAAGGTCAGTCAAACTGGACTCCGGTCTTGGTGATGAGGTTGCCCCAGAAGGTGAGGTCGTCTGAGACGGTTTGGGTCAGCGCCGCGGGCGTGCCGGGTTTGACGTCCACGCCCTTGGCGGCCAGATCGGCGGCAATGGCCGGGTCCCGCAGCACCGTATTCATGGCAAGGTTCATCTTTTCCACGATGGCCGGTGGCGTGCCCTTGGGAAAGGCCAGGCCGTACCAGAGCGATTGCGTGTAGGCCGGCATGCCCTGGGCCGCGAAGGTGGGCACGTTGGGCAGGATGGGGGTGGCGCTGGTGGTCGCCACCGCGATCAGCTTGCCGCTCTGCACGAAGGGCGCCAGGCCCACGGGGTTGTCGAACATGATGTCGACCTGACCGCCGATCAGATCCGTGTAGGCGGGTGCCGCGCCACGGTAGGGAACGTGCGTCAGATCCAGATTCTCGTCTTTCTTGAACATCTCGCCCAGCAGGTGCGACACCGTGCCGGCGCCGACCGAGGCATACGTGCCGACGTGGCGCGCTTTCAGCGCGTCGACCAGCTCGGCAAGCGTGGCTGCCTTCAGGGCGGGCTGCACCGCCAGCACATAGGGCGACGTGCCGATGAAGCCGATGTAATCGAAATCCTGGGCCGGCTTGTACGGCAGGTTCTTGTACAGGTGGGCGGCAAGCGCGGTGGTGCTGGTCGTGACGGCCAGCGCGGTGTAGCCGTCCGGCTTGGCGCGGGCGGCCTGGCCCGAGCCCACGGTTCCGCCCGCGCCGCCGGCATTCTGAATGATCACGGTCTGCTTCAGTTCGCGCGTCAGTGCCGGCTGCAATGTGCGCACCACCAGGTCCGTGCCGCCACCGGCCGGGAAGGGGACGATCAGGGTAATGGGCTTGTCCGGCCAGGCGGGTTCGGCCAGGGCGCTGGCAATTGGCAGGGCAAGCAGAGCGCCGGTAAGCAACGCCGACGGAAGTGTGCGAATCATGGATTTCCCCTTGTGTTTGTCGAATGACCCAGATCGTAAGAAGCGGGCGTGCCGGCGGCGAACCGCGGCGCGACAGTACCTGATCCCGGGCGCGACAAGGGAAACGTCCCGCAGGCGCCGGGCTTGCATGAAACCCGCCGCGCACCGATACTGCCCAAACGCCCATTAATGCCGCTGCCGGGCGTCCCCCGGCGGTTCATACGCCCCGCACGTTCCCATGTCGCGTTCCGTCCCGCTTTCCTCTAAACAGGACCTCATCGCCCAGACAGGTTTCGCCCTGGCGGCCAGCCGGCAGCCGCGCTACGCCTTTCATTGGCACGAGCACGACTGCGCCATGCTGCTTTGGCCGCGGGCCGGCGCGCTGGATAGCGCCTGGCGGGACGAGGCCGGCGCGCGCCGCCGCTGCCGGCTGGTCCGAGGCCAGGCGTTGTTGCTGCCGTCGCATGTCGAGCACAGCACGCGCGCCGAAAGCATTTCGCAACAGCACGGCGAACTGTATCTGGCCCCCGAACTGCTGCGGGCCTGCCGGGCGGGGGGCGTGCTGCAGCTGGATGGCGCGGCGCAGGCCATGCTGGACGCACTATGGAAGCCTGCGTTGTCGGAATCGGCGCTGCCCATGCTGGTGGCGGCGTTGATTACCCAGCTCGACGCGACGCACCGGATCCACGGCCAAGTCAGTGCGCCGCAGGCGCCGCTGCCTTTGGCGCGGCAATGGTTGGACCTCTTGCGGGAGCGACTGGAGGAAGGGCAGCCGCTGCCGGCGATCGCGGATTCGGCCAGTGTGCTCGGCGCCACCACCCGCACGCTGCAGCGCGCCTGCATGGAAACCTATGGCCAGTCGCCCATCTCGTTACGCCGCATGGTCCTGGCACAGGCTGCGCGTCAGCGGCTCGCCATGGGCGAGCCGGCGGCAAGAGTCAGCGCTGAGCTGGGGTTTTCCAGCAGCGGACATCTGGGCCGGCTGCTGCGCGCGGTCGACCCCTCGTCAGAAACCGGCATCGCCACACTCTCCTGACCGGGCAGTCAGGGGACGGCGCCCACGCCGGATTCGAACATTGCCTTGCCAGCGCCGCCCTCGGCCGGCGCATGGCCCGGAATGGAAGCGATCAGTTCCCGGGTGTAGTCGCTGGCTGGCTGCAGAAACACGTCGCGCGCCGCGCCAATCTCCACCACCTTGCCGCGCTGCATGACAGCGATGCGATGGCACAACCGCGCCGCAACGCGCAGGTCGTGCGTAATGAAGATCATGCTCACGCCCAGCCGTTCCCTGATCGATTCCAGCAGGTCCAGGATCTGCGCTTGCACCGAAACGTCCAGTGCGGAGACCGCTTCATCGGCAATCAGGATTTCCGGCTCCATCATCAGCGCGCGGGCGATTGACAGGCGTTGGCGTTGTCCGCCCGAGAATTCATGCGGAAAGCGAGCCAGCGCGCCCGGATCCATGCTGACGAGCTCCAGCATCTCGATCATGCGGGCGTGCACCAGCGCGGGTTGCGCGCCAAAGTTCAACGGGCCTTCCGCCAGCGTGCGGCCAATTCTGCGGCGCGGGTTGAACGAGCGGAAGGGGTCCTGGAACACCATCTGCACGCGTTTTCGGTAAGCGCGCGCCTCGGATCCGGACAGCCTGCCCACCGGCTGCCCGTCGATGAGAATCTCGCCGGACGTCGGGGAGGCGAAACGGGCCAGGCAACGGCCTAGCGTGGTCTTTCCCGAACCCGACTCGCCCACGATGCCCAGCGTCTCGCCGCGCGCCAGTTGCAGCGACACGCCGCCCAGCGCATCGACGCGGCGGCGCCGGGATTTGAACAGGGAACGGGTTTCAAAGCGCAGGGTCAGGTCGCGCACCTCCAGCGCCGGCGTGTCTGCCGGTTCCAGCGGCTTGGCGCGGAAATCACCGCGCGGGCGCGCGGCCAGCAGGCGCTGCGTGTAAGGGTGGCGAGGACGATCCAGGACGTCGGCGGCCACGCCCTGTTCGACGATACGTCCCGCTTGCATCACCACGATGCGGTCGGCAATCTCCGCGACGACGTCGAAATCGTGAGTGATGAACAGGACGCCATTGTCGTGGCGGCCCCGCAGGTCGTTGAGCAGCCGCAAGACTTGCGCCTGCGACGTCACGTCCAGCGCAGTGGTCGGCTCGTCCGCGATGATCAAGCCCGGCTCCATCGCCAGCGCCATGGCGATCATCACGCGTTGGCGTTGCCCCCCCGACAACTGGTGCGGGTACGCGTGCTGGAGCTTTTCGGGATGGGGCAGGCGCACATCGGACAGCAACGCCAGAACACGGGCGGCCACCGCCTCGCGGCCCAGGCGCTTTGCGTGAAACTCGAATACTTCTGCGATCTGGTCGCCGACGCGCATGAGCGGATTGAGCGCCGTCATCGGCTCCTGGAAGATCATTGCCATGCGGTTGCCGCGCAGCTTCTGCAGCGTGTCCCGTCCGGCGTGGGTGATGTCGCGGCCCGACAGCATGATCTGGCCGCTTTCCAGGGTGAGCGTTCCTTTGGGCAAGAGGCCCATGATGGCGCTGGACGTCACGGACTTGCCCGAGCCGGATTCGCCCACGATGCAGACGATTTCGCGGGCGTGGACGGTAAACGACACGTCGTCCACCGCATAGCGGCGATCGCCGGCGCCGGGCAGCCGCACCTTCAAGTTGCGGATGTCCAGGATGGGGAAGTCGGGAGCGCCGGCCGCCGGGGCCTGGGGGAATGCTGGGTTCATGGCGTCAGCCCTTGGATTTGCGGGAGAGTCGGGGATCCAGGCGGTCGCGCAAGGCGTCGCCGAACATGTTCACGGCAAGGATCAGCAGGGCAAGGAACACGCCCGGATACAGCACAATCCAGGGCGCGCGCTGGAAGAATGGACGCCCCTCGGCGATGATGCTTCCCAGGCTGGGAATCTCCGGCGGAAAGCCCAGTCCCAGGAAACCCAGCACGGCTTCGGTCAGGATGGCGGCTGCGCAGACGAAGGTGGCTTGCACCACCAACGGGTTGATCGTGCTGGGCAGAATGTGCCACCACAACACCTTCAGGGCCGGTGTGCCGGAACCGAGCGACGCCTCGACATAGGGTTCTTCGCGTACCGACAGCACGACGCCGCGCACCAGCCGCGCCACGCGAGGAATCTCGGGTATCGAAATGGCGATGACCATGGTCACGATGTTGGCGCCGCCCAGCGCAACCATCGCGACCGCCAGGAGCAGGCCGGGGATCGCCATGATGCCGTCCATCAATCGCATGACGGGCGCATCCAGCCGGCGGACATACCCGGCGGCCAGTCCGATGACCAGGCCTGCCGCGATGGCAATGGCGCTCACCAGCGCTGCAAGGGTGATCGACAGGCGGCCGCCGTAGAGCACGCGGGACAGCAGGTCGCGGCCGAGGGAATCGGTGCCCAGCCAATACACATCGGAAGAGGGCTGCAGCCGCGCGCGCGGCGCGAGCGTGCCCGGGTCATGGGAAGTGAGCCACGGCGCGCCCACGGTCAGCGCCACCAGCAGCAGGAGCAGCAGCAAAGAGCCAAGCATCACAGGGTCGTGGATCAGGGCGGTGATGGCCTGACGCAGCCGCGATGGCGGTGCGGCGGGCAGGAGGGTGGCGGGAAGAGTGGGGGGCATAAGTCAGCTCCGGATCGTCGGCGGTTCAATAGCGGATGCGAGGATCGAGGACGACATACGCCATGTCGATCAGCAGGTTGACGAAGACGTAGATGAACGAGAAGAACAGGATGGTCCCCTGCACCACGGGGTAGTCCCGGGCAAGCACGGAATCCACGATCAGGCGGCCCACGCCAGCAATATTGAAGATCGTCTCGGTCACCACGACGCCGCTGATCAGCGTGGTCAGCGCCACCCCGACAATCGTGACGATGGGAATCGCGGCGTTGCGCAGCGCGTGGCGAAACAGCACGAAGCGTTCGGTGACGCCCTTGGCCCTGGCGGTGCGCACGAAGTCTTCGCCCAGCACATCCAGCAGGCTGGCCCGCGTGATGCGCGTGATCAGCGCGACGAACACCATGGCCAGCGTCACGGTCGGCAGCAGCAGGTGCTGGGCATACCGGCCGATGCCTTCGTCGAGCGGCGAGTACCCCTGCACCGGCAGCCAGTCCAGGTGGACCGAGAACACCAGAATCAACAGATACGCCACGACGAATGCGGGCATCGAAAACGCCAGCACGGCGCCGGCCATGATCCCGCGGTCCGCCAGGCCCCGGTGACGCCACGCCGCCAGCACGCCCAGCGGAATCGCGGTGGCAATGGTCAGCAGGATCGCGCACGCCGCCAACGAGAAGGTCGGGCCAAGCCGCGCCGTGATGAGCGCGGTCACCGGCTGCCTGGATTGGATGGAGCGGCCCAGGTCGCCCTGAACAAGCGCGCCCATCCAGCGCAGGTATTGCGTGCCCAGCGATTGGTCCAGGCCCATTTCCGTCCGGATCTGGGCGATGGATTCCTCGCTGGCCATGTCGCCGGCGATGACCCGGGCGGGATCGCCGGGCGCCATCCGCAGCAGCAGGAACACCACCGTGGCGACGATGAGCATGACGGGGATCGCCGCCAGCAGGCGTTTGATGATGAGTTCAATCATGAATATGCCTTTCCGTTGCCCGGGCCGGTCCGGATGACGGCCGGCCGGGCTGAGACGTTGCGCGCTACCAGAAGAGGGGGATCTGCGCGTCCGTCATGCGACCCAATTTGGCCGGGTTGTATCCCTTCATCTTGGAGTACGTGCCCAGCGGGATGAAGAACACCTGGTCGTAATTGAGCTTCTGGATGGCAAGGGCGATCTCCTTCCTTCGGGCCGCATCGCCGGTCTCGGCGAACTGGTCGCGCAGGCGTTCCATCTCG
>CBHWAL010000323.1:0-5923 GCA_966111495.1 uncultured Achromobacter sp.
GTGCCGTTTTCGCTGGGCTGCGGCACGGCGAAATTGGCAAGCAGATCGGGCCGCGTGCCGTTCAATAAGGTCAAGATTTGGCTGGCGACAAGGTGTATGGCCGGCCCACGTTAGCCCAAGACATACAACTGGTCGACGTTTTCGCTACGTAATTTTACGCCTAGCATGTTTTGTTACGTTTCTGCTTCTTATCGCCCAGAATCTGAACGAACAGCCCCCAATCTCCGTCACGCGGGCATGGACGGCCCCGTGGTTTAATTCGGGACAATTCGAAATTATAAGGATAAGTCTAACAATGCGTCACAAAAATTTGCGCGAATGTATTTTTATGTTTCTGACGCTTGTGATGTTAACTAGCTGCTCGCGGCAATCTGACTTTGATCGCAATTTCGAAAAAAACTGTGTGGCGGCGAGCGGCGGAAACAGCAGCTATTGCTCCTGTGCGCTGAAAGTCATCAAACGCAATATCAATGCGGAGGCGCTGCCGGCGCTATCAGGAAGTGATATTCAAAAACTCGCGCCCGAGATTCTTAATTCCTGCCCGGTCGAATAGACACCACAGAAATCGAGAACATTGGAGGTAAATGCGAGCGACGCTTATCCGCCATGAATAGGCGGGGACGTTTCGTCAGCGAAATGCACGCCTAGTGCCGGCGTTCGCTCGCGGCCAAGAGCTTCTTGGCCATCGTGTCGTATCGGCGCAGGATGCGCCGGCCATTAAGCGCCTTGCTCCAGGAATACACCGGAATGAGCTGCTTGGAGCCGTATCCGTCCACCAGATAAAGGCCTTCGCGCCCTTCGGCATTGAAGCCCACGACGATGTTGCTGGCGCTGACGTCGTTGAACACCACGTGCGCGTCGATCAGCGCCATGATGAATTCATGCAGGCGATAGCGCAGTTCCGGCGAAAACCCCTGCCGCGCCACCACTTCCTTCAGCGTCGGCGCCAGGTTGCCATGCACATCGACGATGCGTTCCACCACCTGGCCCAACCCCTTCGAGGTCAACACCAGGCCAAAGATGCGCGCCATCAGCACATTGCCCCCACGCGCGCCCTGCTGGGCCGTGGTGGCGATGTATTCGACGGCTTCCATGATGAACACGCGATGCGAGGCGTCACGCCGGAAACGTTTGTACCAGGCGCGTTTACGATCGGCCTGGCTGCGGCGCACGCCATTGACGATCTTGATGAGCAGCGAGCTGTCGGCCGGATGCAGATACACGTCGCGCTCGCTGCCCGCCGCGGCGATGGACAGCGGCTTCAAATCCAGAACCTCGAACGGGCTGGCCGATTCCGCCGGGGCGAGCGCCAGCCGGGGAATGACTTGCAGGCCATTCCAGGGGGTCGGCGTCGTGTTGGCTGTCTTTGGCCGGACCGAAACGTTCAGCACGAAAACGGCCTCGCCCAACGCCGGAAAGCCCCGGCATGAGGATGCGGTCGGTCATGCCGATGTCGGCTCGGAGATTCGAAGGTGCGGGAAAACATTGAAGAAGTTGGCGCAATCCTGGGGCGCGAGCGACGGACTGCAATGTTGGCTTGATAGTTGGCTGGCGACATGTTATTCGCCGGGCAGCCGCGGCACAAGCGAGCACCGGCGCGCGGCCGGATGGGGTTTGCCCTGAATTGGCGCGGTTTTCAGGGGGGCTGGGCCTCATGGGGCCCTTTGTTCCAATATCTGGAAATCTGTTTTCCAGCCTGATTCGGGCCCTATCCACGGCTTTACGCCGCTTTCCCCCGCCCTCCCCGATTTCCACCTTTCCCTGCAGACCAGCCAACAAAAAACCCGCACCCTCTGTAGAGAGATGCGGGTTCATTGCGAGGAATTTCTTGGTGCCGACGGCGAGACTCGAACTCGCACAGCTTTCGCCACTACCCCCTCAAGATAGCGTGTCTACCAATTTCACCACGTCGGCTTGACCACTCCAACAAGGCGAACCCTGCTGGAAAGTCGAGCATTCTATCACGTATTTTTGAATGCGGGAAAGCTGTCCCGCTTTATCCGTGAAGGGCTGGTAATCCAGCCTGCTCAGGCCGCCACCGCCTGCCCAGCATCGACGCCAAGCGCCTGCAAACAAGCCGCGAGCGATCGCGCCTGGGTGGCATCGTACAGCGCCAGCTCATCCATCACCGGCGCGCCCAGCGCCGCTTCAAACGCCGCCTGGCTGGCGTTCTGCGCGTACTCGGCCTGCGCCTTGTCGCCCAGGTTCGACTGGAAGATGCCGGCCGCGCTGACGGGCAGGAAGTCTTCGTACACCAGCGGTTCGAACTGGATGTAACCCTGCTCGATCAAGGCCGGCAGCTCGCAGGCGTCCGGCGTGCCCGGCTTGCCGGTCAGGAAATAGCGGAAGTAGGCGAGGCCCTGATCATGCAGCGCCGCGTAGTCGTCCGGAAAGCCCGCAAAGCAATCCTGCAGATTCTGCATGTAGGCCGCCGCGTTGCCCTCGCTGGGCACGCCGCTGATGCGGCTACGGGCCAGGTCCAGCAACTGGTCGTACAGCGCGCGGCCCTTGCGGGTCAGCGCCACGCCGCGCTGCTCGATCTCACCAAAGCGGGCGGTGTGGCTGCCCACCGCGCTGGCGCCGTCAGCGCCCGCAAAGCGCACGGGTTCTTCCAGCGCCTTGAAGCTGGTCTGACGCAGCAGGATCGGGCACTTGCGCGGCGGCGGGCCTTCGATCACGGCCTTGGCGGACACGCCGCGGCGCGGCATCTCGGCCTGCGCTTCGTCGATATCCAGCGTGCGCGGAGTCAGGTGGTTGATGTGCGGGCCTTTGAATGCCACCACGTCGGCGATCAGCCGATGCTGGCCATGCAGTTCGCGGTAGTCGTCCAGGCTGACCGTGGACTCGCTGTGCCAGCGGAACGTGTGCAGCGCCTCGGCCACGAATTCGCGGGCGTCAACCTCATTCAGGCCGCCTTGCGCCTCGAAGCTGGCGGTTAGCGCCAGGGCGCGGTCCGTGAAGATCTGGCGCGCGGCCAGGATGCGGGCGGCCTTCTCACGCAGGGCCACGTCGCCGATCAGCTCCAGGCGCAGCAGCGAGGTGAAGACGCGGAACGGGCTGGCCTGCAGCGCCGCTTCGTGCGTGGCACGGAAGGCCGTCGAATGCACCGGCACGCCGGCGGGCGACAGATCGTAATAGCCGACAGGCTGCATGCCCATCACGGCGAACACGCGGCGCATGTTCGCCAATTCTTCTGGCGTGCCGACGCGGATGGCGCCATGGCGTTCGATGTCCAGACGCTCGATCTCGCCGGTGCGCGCCAGTTGCGCGGCCAGTTCCGGCTGCTCGGCCATCGTCCGGGCGTTCACCTGCGCCACCAGGTCCAGCAGCGTGTCGTACAGCGGAACTTCCTGCTTGTACATGTCGGACATGGCGCGCGAAAACCAGGCGCGGATCTGATCGGGATTGACGAAGTTCTGACTCATGACGGGCTCGGTACATCGATGGAAAAGGATGGCCCGCATCACATCACGCCGCCCGGCGCCGATCAAATGAAAAAATTCGGCTTAATCAGTCCGTTTTTTCATGGACCGCGCGCGCGGCGCGCCATGTCCGTCCGGCTGGCGGGCTTCGTCCTGCACCCACGCCACGAATTGCTTGATCTTCGGCACCTCGGCCGAATGCTCGGAGTACGCCACGAAGTACGCGCCGTCGCTGGGCTGCACGTAGTCCCAGGGGATGACCAGCTTGCCGGCCTGCAGTTCTTCCTCGGCCAAGAGGCGCGGCGTGAGCGCGATGCCGCACCCGCCCTCGGCCGCCCGGACGCACATGTAGAAGGTGTCAAAGCGCGGACCGAGATAGCTGCGGTCAGACTGGAATTGCTGCCGGGAAAAATAGTCGTGCCAGGCTTCGGGGCGGGAGGCACACTGGATCAACGTCTGACGGCTCAGCGCGTCCAGGCTGGCAGGCCTGCCGTCGCGCAGGATCGCGGGCGAGCACACCGGCACGACATCAGCCTCGAAGAGTTCGACGCACTGCGCACCAGGCAGCGCGCCATGGCCGAAGAAGAACGAAATGTCGATCTTGGCCTGCATCAGGTCGAACGGGTGAGTTTCGCTGCGCACCTTCAGCTGGATGTCCGGATGCGCAGCCATGAATCGCTGCAGGCGGGGGATCAGCCAGCGTGACCCGAAGGTCGGCTGGGTGCCGATGGTCAGCACCTGCGTGTCGCTGCCGTAGGTCAGGATGTCGCGCGACGCCATGTCGACCTGGTTCAGGATGGCCTTGACCTCGGACTGGTACAGCGCGCCCGCGGGCGTCAGCTGCAGCCGGCGGCGCACGCGCAGAAACAGCGGGTTGCGCAGCAGGGCTTCCAATTGCGCGATCTGCTTGCTGATCGCGCTCTGCGTCATGTGCAGTTCCTCGGCCGCGCGCGTGAAGCTCATGTGCCGCGCCACCGCCTCGAAACACTGCAGCGCCATCATCGACGGCATCAATCGCTTTTCCATGGCTTTTCCAGGCAGATCGCTTCAATGCGGCAAGCATAAAAAAAGCCGGCTTACGCCGGCCTTTTTGCTGCTGCGCCTTACTTTGCCGGAGCGGCAGGTGCTTGCGCCGGCGTCTCACCAGCCGGAGCAGCCGGGGCCGCCGGCACGGAGGCGTCGGGGGTGGCGGGAGCCGGAGCGGCGGGCACCGAGGACGCACCCGGCACGGACGATGCGCCCGGCGTGGCGGGCACCGAGGAACCCGGGGCCTGCGGGACCGAACGGTCGGCCGGGAAGCTTTGCATCACGCCGGAATCGACGGCGGGGCCGCCGGTGCCCTTGTGGCTGACATAGGCCAAGCCAGCGGTGGAGGCAAAGAACACGACCGCGGCCCACTTGGTGGCGCGCGACAGGAAGTTGGCCGCACCAGTGGCGCCGAACAGGCTGCCCGACGAGCCGCTACCGAAAGCGGAGCCCATGTCGGCGCCTTTGCCCTGCTGAAGCAGGACCAGGACGATGATAGCCAGCGCCGAGATCACTTGGACGGCCAGCAGAATTTTGAGCATCAGGGGCATTACAGACTCCGGAACGGAAACTTAGATGGCGGCAATTCGCAAAAACTCTTCGGCCACGAGCGACGCGCCGCCGACCAGGGCTCCGTCGATATCAGTCATGGCGAACAAACTGGAGGCGTTGGCGGCTTTGACGCTGCCGCCGTACAACACCTGGACTTGCGCGGCGCCGAGCGCGCGCAGAGCGGCGCGGATGGCGCCGTGGACTTCCTGGGCCTGCTCGGGCGAGGCCGTGCGGCCGGTGCCAATGGCCCAGACGGGTTCATAGGCAAGCACCATGCGGGACACGGCATCGGCGCCCAACGCCAGCACGGGCTTGAGCTGCCGTTCGATCACCGCCAGCGTGTTGCCGGCTTCGCGGTCGGCAAGGGATTCACCCACGCAAACCACGGGGGTCAGGCCCGCGGCCAGCGCGGCCTGGGCCTTGGCAGCCACGATCTCGTCGGTTTCGCCGTGCAGCACGCGGCGTTCGGAGTGACCGGCCAGCGCCCAGCGGCAGCCGAATTCCTTCAGCATCGAACCGGAGACTTCACCCGTGTAGGCGCCCTTGTCGTGCGCGCTGACATCTTGCGCACCCCAGGACACGCTGCTGCCGGTCAGCGCCGAAGCGGCCTGCGCCAGGTAGGGAAACGGAACACAGATGCCGATTTCGCAGTGGCCCGCCGCATCCGCGGCACGAAGCTCGGTCAGCAACGCGGCGTTCTCGGCAAGGTTGCCGTGCATCTTCCAGTTGCCCAGCACGAGGCGGGCGCGGTTTTCGACTGAAGTCATGGCGAATTTGTCTGACGATTGGATGTGAGGGGGTGAACCTGCAGGACCTGAAAGAGGGGCCTTGTGCAGCAACCGCCCACGGGCCTGCCTGGAAAAAATTCCAGGCGAAACCCGAGATTGTATCCTGTTGCGCGGCGATACGCCGAACGCCGCGCG